>JAZOOM010000357.1:0-27672 GCA_045655025.1 Eubacteriales bacterium
GCCCCGATTGTAAGTATTCCGACTTCGACACCGCCAAGCAGATCGGTGTGTTCTCGGGTTTCGATCTGCCCGATAAGACCTGCCCCAACTGTGGCCGTAAGCTCAATTATGACGGCCATGATATCCCCTTCGAGACCTTCCTGGGCTTCTACGGAGATAAATCCCCCGATATCGACCTGAACTTCTCGGGTGAAGTGCAGGGTAAAGTCCATAAGTACACCGAGGAGCTGTTCGGTGCGGAGAATGTGTTCCGCGCCGGCACCATCGGCGGTGTTGCGAAAAAGACCGCCTTCGGCTTCGTTATGAAGTATCTGGTGGACAAGAAGATCAGCGTCAACCGTGCCGAGGTCAATCGACTTTCTGCCCATTGCGTAGGCGTGAAGCGTACCACAGGCCAGCACCCCGGCGGTATCGTGGTTGTTCCCAAGCATCTGGAGATCTACGATTTCTGTCCCGTCCAGCACCCCGCCGACGACCCCAATTCGGATATCGTCACCACACACTTCACCTTCGAGTACCTTCACGATACCCTTTTGAAGCTGGACGAGCTTGGACACGATATGCCGACGAAATACAAGTATCTGGAAAAATACTCCGACACATCGGTGCTGGACGTGCCCATGAACGACCGTTCCATCTATGAGCTGTTCCTGGGTACAAAGCCTTTGGGGGCGTCTCCCGAGGAGATCGGCTGTCCCTTGGGCACGCTGGGTCTGCCCGAATTGGGTACCCGATTCGTCATTAAGATGCTCCAGGAGTGTAAGCCTCAGACCTTCTCGGATCTGCTTCAGATCTCGGGTCTGTCCCACGGTACCGACGTGTGGACGGGTAACGCTCAGGAGTTGATCGCCAACGGAACCTGTAACATTTCTCAGGTTATCGGTACCCGAGACGATATTATGTTGGCTCTCATCCGCTACGGAGTAGAGAAATCCCACGCCTTCAAGATCATGGAAATGGTGCGAAAGGGCAAAGGACTCACCCCCGAGTACGAGGCGGAAATGCGGGAGGTGGGTGTACCCGACTGGTACATCGCTTCCTGTAAGAAGATCAAGTACATGTTCCCCAAGGCTCACGCCGCCGCCTACGATATGTCGGCTATCCGTCTGGGATGGTACAAGGTTCATATCCCGTTGGCTTTCTACTGTGCCATGTTTACGGTTCAGCCCTTGGGCTTTGACGGTGCCTTGGTCATGCGCGGCAAAAAGGCCGTAGCCGACTATATTGCCGATATTGAAAAGCGTTCCCAAAAGAACGAAGCGTCTCCCAAGGAGACCCAGAGCCTTCCTGTTCTCCAGCTGGTCAACGAGGCGTATGCCCGCGGCATCGGCTTCTTACCTGTGGATCTGGTAAAGTCTACCGCCGACGAGTACGTACCCGAGAACGGCAAGATCCGTCTCCCCTTTGCCTCTCTGGCAGGACTGGGCGAGAATGCCGCCGCCAACATTGTGGCCGCCCGCGACGTGGAGCCTTTCTTCTCCATCGAGGATCTCAAGACCCGCGCCAAGCTTACAAGTGCCGTTGTGGATATCCTGCGGCAGAACCACGTGCTGGACGGAGTGGATGAGACCGATCAGATGACTATGAAATTTTGAGGAGGACACCATGCACATTCCTACCTCCCCCACAACCTATATCGACGTACTGCCCTTCGACGAGGCGTTGCGTGAAGCGCTCATCCCCCACCCCCACTATGAGGTGAAGGATTGGCTTTACGTCCCTAACCCCTACGACGAGTACCGTTACATTTTAGGCACGAGAGGGAAGCGTCCCGTCATCTGCGTGGGCATCAATCCCTCTACCGCCGCCCCCAATGCCCTTGATCCTACCCTCAAATCTGCTCAGCGTATCGCTCTGGCCAATGGGTACGACTCTTTCCTCATGTTCAACGTCTACGCCCAGCGGGCTACCCGTCCCGACGATATGGAAAGGACGCGGAACGAATGGCTCCATTCGGAGAACATGAAGGCTTTTAAGTATCTGTTATCCATCGCGGGCGAAAAGCCTGCCGTATGGGCGGCCTGGGGGGCTATCATCGAGAAACGCCCCTACCTTGCCGACTGTGTCCGCGAGATGACCGAGCTGGGCAACGCCGCCGGTGCGGTGTGGCTCCACGCAGGCTCCATCTCGGTAAAAGGACATCCCCACCACCCTTTGTACCTCAAAAGCAATACTCCTTTCGAAACCTTTGACATCGTGTCCTATCTGGAAAAGCTTTCGTAATACCCACACAAAAAGAAAGGATCGCTATCATGAAACATTGCCAAATGACCCGCCTTCTGATCGCCTCCGTCCTCTTGGTGCTTCTCCTTGCCATGGCTGCCTGTACCCGGGGCACCTCCGAGGACACATCCGCCCTCCCCGATACCATTGAAACCGTGGTCAATAATGATACGACCGAGCCCGACAGCGAGCATGAAAGCGAAGTCGAGACCCAGCCCACCGTCTCCTCGGTGAACTTCCCCTCGGCAGAGCTTCCCGATTTTGCCAAGTACGCCACTGCCAACCGCATTAAGGAGGTGCTGGGTAGCCGCACAACCCTCGCCGTTACCGCCAACGGCGTGAAGTACTACGCCAACGGTGAACTCAAGGCCGGCGGTGATGGCATAGTGACTAAGAAAAAAGACGGCACCGTAACCTTGGATGCCACCAAGCTGGGTGCTTTGGTGGGTCGAACGGATCTGAAGGGTTCCACTCCCGAGGAGCTGGCCAAGGCTTTGGGCATGGGCGTTTCCGTTTACGATCACAAGCTGATTCTTTTCTTCGAGGGGGAAGAGCCCTTCCATACCTATGAGGATCTGTACACCTATGAGGCCATGCACCTGTACATGACCGACGCGCCCGAGAGCGAGATCGTCAATGCGTTCATTGACCTTCCCGATCGCATATCGAACGATACCAACAATACGGTCTTCTATACCTCTCCCGACTTGAATTTGGGTATTCAGACATCCATCTACTATGCCCAAATGGGACAGGCCAACGGTCTTGCCAACGGCCCTGCTCTGGTGGCCGGTGAGGGTAAGCATGAGGATAACTTCACCACTGTTCGTATCTTCAACAATCAGCAGACCTGCATCACACAGTTCTTGGCATTCGACGCATCGGTCAAGGGCGGTGTTCAGGTTTCCGCCGCTAAGGTAGGGGACGAGGTGCTCATTGCCACCGCTCCCTTTGCCGCTCATGACGGAAAAAATGGCGACGTTCGCGTATTTGACGCGTATGGCTTGCTCCGTATGACGATCAGCCTCAATACCGTGATCCCCGGCCCCCATACTATCGCGACGGGGCATTTCGCGGAGGGAGTCAGCGATGAGGTTCTGCTGGTAGCCTCCCAAACCACCAATGAGGCAGGAGAGCTTCGCTACGCCCTCATTTCCCTTTCCGATGGATCCGTGATCTCCGAGCACACCTTAGATTGCTCCTTCGCCCTGGCCGACGAGGCCAAAGCAGGGGCTTCCGTGGCGATTTCTCTGCGGAACAACGGCACGGAAGATGCGGTCATTCTCTACTTCCATTCCGTTCAGGCCGTCTACGAGGGCGATCCGCAGAAGCCCGATTTCAAGAACGCCGGACTCACGCTTCCCGCCGACGCGACGGGTATCAGCGCGTCCAATATTCCCGGCCAGAAGTACATTGTCGCCATTCCCGCCCGTGAAGGCGAGGAAGCGCTCTCCTACATGACGGTTTACGACGCTGAGGCCAAGGAGGGAACTCTTCTGGACGTGGGCTTCCGTGAGAACCGCTTCTTCTCTGCCTACTATACCGACGGCTACAACGACGATAAGTACGTATCTCAGGGCGCCTTCTGCCACATTCGTACCGACCTGTCCAACGTTGTGTTGGGTCGTATCAGCGGTACGGTCAGCGCAGCTGATATTGATAACACCTTCGACATGTCCCTCTACAAGGACTATGAATTTTCCGCGATCAGCCAGTACGTAGACCGCCTGCAGACCGAGTACCTGTTCCTGGAGCCTTGCTTCACGCACCGTTGGAACAAGATCACCGCAACTACCAAGCTGTCTAATTACGTAGATCCCACCGATAACGTGCAGAAGTACGTGTCCGTGGGCAAGGCCGGTGAGTACATGGATTACAACGAGCTGGGCTCCGAATTCTACGTTGGCACGTATGCAGACGGCGTTCTGGATCTGGCCAAGCTTCGCCTCTATCCTCTTCGTTCCTTCCTGCAGAGTACGGCTGTAGCCTTCCGTGGCGAGGGAGCTAATCCCGAGCATCTGGTGGGCGTTTCCCCCGTTCATGAGCATGAGATCAACGTTCCCGGCTCTGTGGGCGACTACAACCCCTATATGATCGAAGGCTTCCGTGCCTACATGCTGGATCGTTACGAGAGCGTGGAGAAGATCAACGCTACCTTTGGCACAAGCTTTACCGATCGCGCCTCCATCGACGCTCCCCGTGATGCGGGCCGCGGCGCGTGGGATAAGTATTCCGGCGACTACTTTACCGAGTGGGCTATGTACAACCGCTACGTCGTTTCCAAGCGCATCATGGAGGCCTATCGTGAGGCTCTGTTGGCCGGTTATCCCCCCGAGTCTATCTCCGCTCACCAGATTCCCGAGGGCGAGGCTGTTTCCGGTTTCCTTGGCGAAGCAAATACCCGCCTGACGCCTATTGACGTGGTTTTGACCTGCGGCACCGCGTACGGCGGTACTCGCTACGGTAACCTGAATCAGAAGGCCAACTTCCTGGTCAACGCTCATAACATGGGTCACAGCAACATCTCCTTGGGTGAATACGGATCTCTCTATGAGAACGCCCGAAACGCTTACGGCCAGCTCAAAAATCTGTGGAAAAACGGTCTCCGCATGGTTCACCACATCACCTTCAATGATAAGCAGGCTCAGGCAGAGGCCGATGCCATCAAGATGCTCATGGAGGACAACGAGCCCCGTCCCGGCTACACGGGTGGCACGACCGGTGCTTTGACCGTCATTCAGAACGGCAAGCCCTACACCATCGTGCAGATCGGCGCAGGCTCTGACAGCGACAGCACGGGTCTTTTGAAGTCCATTACCGCCGACGGTAAGTGGGAAGGCACCGTCTATCTGGTACCCTTCCACACCAAGCAGGAGTCCGCCGCCATCGACGCGCTGAATACCCCCACCGAGGGAACGGCCAACCGTTTCTCCACCGGTGAGCTGAAGGAAATGAAGAACGCCGATCAGGCCGAGATCACCTTTGCCGCTCGCAAGACCTGTGAGGGCCGCGCCTGGGTGACCATTGAGGTCTACCACAAGGGCTGTCTGGTGGATGGCTCTACCACCGTATATGAACTGACCGATACCCTGACTCCTTACCGCTACGTCCTCTCCAACCAGATCTACGACAGCGGTCTGGAGGTTGTGGTCACCTTCCACAGCGAGGCAAACGACGGCACTATGGAGGGTATCGTGGTGGAGAATCTCTACGGCACGCTTCAGACCGAGGCCGCAGGCTTCTCCTACTACCACGGCTCCAAGGCATACCGTATGAGCAAGGCTCACGTAGGCGGCATTACCTTTGACCTGTTGGATCGCGACATGCTGAACTGAATTGCTGAAAACGAATTGTTATGAAACACATCACCGTTGCAACCTATAACATTTGCCACGGTCGCTACGTCGATCTGAACTGGGATAAGTTGGCTCGGGTCATTCTGGAGGCTGACGCCGATATCGTCGGCCTCCAGGAGGTAGATATGCGGACGTTCCGTGTGGGCGGGCAGGATTCTCTTGTCTGCCTGGCCGATGCCACGGGCTACCTTTACTACTTATTCGTTCCCGCCATGGATTTCGACGGAGGCATGTACGGCACGGCCATACTCTCCCGTTATCCCATGCATTTCCCCGAATTTACGTCTCTTTTCTCCGCCGATTGTGAACCCCGCTCCTTCGGTGGCTTCCGCTTTGACCTGGAGGATGGACGTGAGTGCGTTTTTCTCAACACCCATTTGGCCTATGAGAAAGCGAGTGTTCGATTGGCGCAGATCAATTTCCTGGCTGATTGGATACACACCAACATCGAGCCGGATACTCCCGTCATTCTTACGGGAGATTTCAATACCGAGGATTTCGATCAGTTCCGGGGGATGAGATATCGCGGCATGGCGCTACTTAACAATGAGGAGACGAATATCAAGACGTTCCGCCATTCTCCCGTGGCTATAGACAACGTTCTGTACCGTGATAAGCACTTGATCCCCGTGGAGCATGGCATGATCGACAGCGATGCTTCGGATCATAATCTTCTTTGGTGCCGATTCAAATTACTCTAACCATAAATATCCCCCGCCGAAATTTCCGGCGGGGGATATTTATGTTTTAAAAGTGTGGTCAATCTTTGCGCTTCTTGAGGGTCAGGATAGCACCGCCCATCAGGCAGGGAAGGATAGCAAGTGCCAGCACAGATCCACAGCCGCCCGCGGGAGTCTCTGTCTCGGAGGGAGCGGCGGTAGGAGCTTCGGTAGGGGCTTCAGTAGGATATTCGGTGGGGATCTCGGTGGCGGTTTCCATAGGGATCAGAACAGCATACAGGGTCATGTTGTCGGTAATGGGAGTGGCAAAATCGAACTTGCTGTCCGCGTTGCAGTCCTCGGAGGTGTACCAACCGTCAAAACGGCTTCCGTCATCGGGAAGATCCACGGTGGGAGCTTCGATGCAAGAGCCTGCCGTCACGGTCACGGCGGAGGGTTGCTCAAAGGGATATCCGTCGATCGCGAAGGAAACGATATACTCGACGGGGGGATCGGTCGCCTCTTCATCACCCTCGAAGAAGAAGTCGAAGGTGTACAAACCGGCGGCAGGGGCTTCAAAGGTGGTGTTATCGTTGTAGAACTTACCGTTAATCTTGAAGCCCTCGATCCCGTCATCCAACAGGGGATAGTACGTAATGGCAGTATCAAACGTAAAGCTCTCGCCCTCGGTCAACTCCATGCCCAAGGTCATCTTCTGGATGGGGTTCAGACGGCCTGCGGTGGTTTCGTCGTACATGGTCAGAAGGAAGCAACGACGGGCATCGTAGACGTAATTCTCATCGAAATAGTAGGTGTAGGCCTGGTCGCAGGCAGCATAGCCGGCAAAATCCCATGTAAAATTGTAGCTGACGTTGTCCTTGGTTCCGTCCAAGAGCATGTCCGTGAAGTCTACGGTAGCCCAGCAGATCAGATGCTCGCTCTCCCAGTAAGGCTCATTTACCATGGGACCTTTCTCGATGTTGCAGGCATCATTCAATTCGTCGCTCTGCTTGACAATGCCGTAGGTGCCCACGGCGGAATTCTTGACATTAAAATTTTGGGAGTGACCGCCGTTCTTGGTGTTGCCGTTGGCATCCACGGCTATGACCTTCACGTCCTCGGGAATATCCCAATGAGCGCGAAAATCGGCCACAGACATACCCTTACCGCCATTGAAGCGGGCTTGGTAAGCTTCCAGGTATACCATCCACAGCACCACGATCTCACCGGGAGCCACCATGCAGCTGTCGGGATTGACGGGCTTATTCGAGAGATCGCCGAAGGGTTGAGTAGGCTCGGTGGGGATCAGGCTGGAGCCGTCCAGATAGTTACCGGGCTTGAAGGGAGTGTACTCGGTAATCTGATGCTCAAACTGCTCTTTGTCGCGGGTGCTGGCGTTGTAGACTATGGCGTAGTCGTAAAGATTCAGCTCACGGCCTGAGCTATTGTATATCTCGATGAACTCGAAGGGGTCAGCACTGACATCCTCGGTGTAGCCGTTGGTGTTGCCTTCCCGGCCACGCTGGTCGGGACAGATCTCGGTAATGATCCAATCCGAGGGTGATGCCTGGTCGGTTACCTCGTCGGCAAAAATGGGGAGAACGGCGACGGTGGACAGGAGGAGCAGGGAAGCGATGAGTACGCAGAACAGCTTTTTCATGGGCTTTTCTCCTTATTTTTCCTTATTTTTATTTCATTTGAGAAAACGCGGGATCACTCCTCATCGTCCTCCTCAAAGAATTTCAATTGATCATTGGCTTCGCGGGTCTGCTTGGATGCGGGAGACTTAATGCCCAAATGCTCATAAGCCAACCGAGTCACCATACGGCCGCGAGGGGTGCGCTGAATGAATCCCAGCTGCATGAGGTAGGGCTCGTACACGTCCTCAATGGTAATGGCCTCCTCACCGATGGTGGCTGCCAGCGTGTCCAGACCTACGGGGCCGCCTCCGTAGAAGTTGATGATGGCCTCCATCATACGACGGTCGGTATTGTCAAGACCCAAATGGTCGATCTCCAAACGGGTCAAAGCGAATCCGGCTACTTCTTTGTCGATTTCGACTTTTCCCTGCACCATGGCAAAGTCGCGGACACGCTTGAGCAGGCGGTTGGCGATACGGGGCGTACCGCGGGAACGGGAAGCGATCTCCAGAGCACCGTCGTTGCTGATGGGAATGCCCAGAATAGTGGCACTGCGCTTTACGATCTCGGACAACTGCTCGGGGGTGTACAGCTCCAGTTTGAGGAGCACACCGAATCGGTCGCGGAGGGGGGTGGTCAGCTGACCGGCGCGGGTGGTAGCACCGATAAGAGTAAATTTAGGCAGATCAATACGGATGGAGCGGGCGGCAGGGCCCTTTCCGATGATGATATCCAGTGCGAAATCCTCCATAGCGGGGTACAGGATCTCCTCGACCGTACGGGGGAGACGGTGGATCTCGTCGATAAAAAGGACGTCTCCCGCGTTGAGATTGGTGAGCAGGGCGGCCAAGTCTCCCTGCTTTTCGATGGCAGGGCCGGAGGTCACGCGCAGATTTACGCCCATTTCGGCGGCGATGATGCCCGAGAGGGTGGTTTTACCCAGACCGGGAGGGCCGTAGAGCAGTACGTGATCCAAAGAATCGCCTCTCATTTTGGCGGCTTCTATGTAGACCTTCAGGTTTTCCTTAGCCTTGTCCTGACCGATATAGTCCTCCATGCGGCGGGGACGGAGGGAGACCTCTGCCTCATCACCGGCTTCATAGGAGGGGGTCACAATGCGATTCTCAAAGTCCGTTTCTCCCGGCTCATCGGTGTATTCGTAATCAAAATCAAAATCCTTCATGTTATATCCTTAATTCTTCATGAGCTTTTTCAGGGATTCCTTGATGATGTCCTCAATGGACAGAGCCTGCACGTCGATGGTCTTGAGGACGTTTTGTGCCTCGGCGCGGGTGTAACCCAGAACCAGAAGGGCATCAGTGGCCTCCGAGAGCTTTCCACGTGCGGGCGCGCCTGCCGCCTCCGCGCTGTGATCCAGCACCGCCGTTGAAAGATCGTTGTCGATGGTGGTCTCCTTCATGAGCTTATCATGGAGCTCCAGAATGATGCGGGCGGCTGTTTTGGGGCCGACACCCGTAGCCTTGGAAATGGTCTTTTTGTCCTCGGTACAGACAGCTAGAGCAAACTTTTCGGGAGTTAGCAGAGAGAGGATGGACATAGCTGCCTTGGGACCCACGCCCGACACCGAGATCAGCATTTTGAAAGAGGAAAGCTCCCGCTCGTTGCCGAATCCGAACAGCTCAATGCCGTCCTCTCGGACAGACAGGTAGGTGTACAGGGTGACAGTGGGATGCTTATCCCCGGGGCGGGGAAGAGTACGGAACGTATTCTCGCTGATGGTCATTTTGTAGCCGACGCCGCCTGCGTCCACCACAGCCATGCCGAGGGAAGCGGCGACCAGCTCACCTTTGATGTAGTAGTACATGGAGCCTCCTTGGAGAAATGGGGTCATTTCGATCTGCGAAACAACCCCATAGGAATGATGTGTGTGTTATTTTTTACCGCCTGTGGGATTCTTGGGATCCCGGGGCTTGTCGGCGGATTTTTTGTCCTCGGCAGGTTTGCCGTAGGGAGAAGTGGGCTTCTTACCGAGGGATTTCTTCTCGTCTTCAGTTACGGCCTTGCGAAGCATGCCGTACTTGGAAGCCTCTTCCTCGGTCAGAATGCGGGCGGGAGGTGCATCCTCGTCCGTTGCTCCGATGTCTCCCGGGACGATCTCGGCCATGAACTCGGGCGACGCGATCTCGGGGATGGGTTTTCCGTCGATCATGACCAGCTTCCGAAGAACGGGAATCTTCTTGATGAAGGGGTACAGAATCAAGATGGCGATGAAGATGAATGCGCAAGTGACACTGATGGCGATACCCAACGCGATCGTGGCGGGCATATACTTCATTTCAAGAGTATGCTCACCCATTCCGTCTACATAGAATGCAACGAGTGCGTTGTTGGCCTCATAGATCTCTACCTTCTTGCCGTCCACATACACATTCCAACCCTCATCGTAGGGGATGGAGGTGAACATGAGCTGGCGGTCGGTGGCAGTGGTGACGGTACCCGTCAGATGGCTGTCGGTGGACTCTTCATCAATGATGAACTGAGTCTGCGCCAAGCGGGAGAAGGCATCACGGAAGACTTCCATATCGATGTAGTAGATATAGGAGTCCTTGGGAATGATGTGGAGGTTGTTGGAATCGTTGTCAATGGTGACCTTCAGGTAGAGATGCTCGGTGGAGGATTCTCCCAGGGACACGATGCAGTTGGACTCGCCGCCGCCGAAGGTGCCCTTGGAGGTGTAGCTGGCGTTAGCGCCGCCGGTCTTGTCATTGACCGCCAGCTTAACCTGGCGGAGATAATTGGTGGGATAGAAGAAATACAGCTCGGTATTCGCGGGAACGGTGTAATCGTAGTAGAGAGAAGCACCCTTGGACTTATCATCTACCTTGTAGGAGATGTGATTGTCAGTTGTCTTGCTTTCGTTGAGATTCACTACCTCGGGATTGCCATTTTGAACGGCGGGCTTGAAGACCTGCACAGTTTCGGTTTCTCCCAGCATGACGGTGATCATGGCGTTCAGACGCTCGTAGGGATTGTCGTATTTCTCATAGTCAAAGGACAGCCATTGATCGGCTACGCCGTACGCAAAGGACAGGGCGTACTCATTGAAGTATACGTCATACTTGCCGTTAGGCTCGTAATCTTCGGGGTATCCGTAGTCCTCGGGAGTGAAAATGGGCTCGCCGTAATAGTAGCGCTCGTTATCATTGGTGATGAGGTACTTGATACCCAGAAGGGAATCGTTGACGGGAGTTCCCGCGTCGTTCCCGGTCACACCCATGCTGTAACTACTCCAGTGGGATCGAGAGGGATAACCCATGCTGCGAAGGAAATCGATCGTATCTCGATTGAGGGTGGAGGTGGAGCAGGAGAGACCTTTGATCTTAAGGGCATAGTTATCATTGGTCTTACGGAAATAGGTTTTCTCCATGCGATAGAAGCCCTTGTCGTATTCCTGTACCGTCTCGGTAATGGGACGGAGGGTATCGATCATGTTGTTGTAGCGCGAGTACTTGGAGAAGGACACGTCCTCATTCAGATGATTCAGATCCGAAATACCTGACAGCAGCATCTCGGTGCAAACGGCCATCAGAAGGATCAGGGAAACGGTCTCCTTCTTGCGCTCTTTTGTGCGACCGTACAGGGTCGTGAGAATGAAGTACACGAAGATGCATCCCAGAGACAGCCACAGGGTACCGAAGGGATGGAAATGGAAGGTCTTGTTCATGCCCTCGAAGGACTTGATGATCTCGTTGAACAGGAAGTCCTTCATATTATACAGAACGAGGATCAGGCCAGACAGGGCGGCTACAATACCCAGAAGCGTCTTTCGGGAGGTGTACAGGATCTGATCGTAGGCTCGGTATCCCAACACCAAGAGGAAGAAGCAGAGCATGAAGCTGTAGCGGTAGTTGAGCCAGTTGGGCTTTTGGAAGCCGTGCCAGATGAGATCCAGGGAGCTGGTAGCAAAGGAAGCGATGAAGAACAGGATCAGAAGGGCGGCGGCTACCTTTTCGTGAAGCGAGAATTTCTTACTGCAGAAAAATGCGGGGACGGTGATCAGCGTCAGCACACCGCAGTACACGAAGGGAAGACCCACGGGACGGACGGTATCGTAAGAGTAGGGAAGGAATTTGTAGAGGAATTCCAGCAGATCGAATTTCTGAACGATCTCCCAGTTGGGATTCGAGAATTCGTCCTTACCGAAAGACAGAGCATACCGCGCCGACAGGATAGCCAAGGCAGCGATACCCACCGCTAAAACAGACCACATGGCCACACGGCCAACGGACTTGATGAAGTGGCACTTTTCTCCGAGGGGATTGTTCTCGTTGTTGCGGCAATGGGCGAAGTAGTCGTAGAAGCAGTAGGCCAGGGTGAAGAGCACCACCATGTAACCGATATAGAAGTTACTGTGAATGGTAATGGCCAAGGTGAAGACGTACAGGCGGAAGTGACCGTAGCGGATCAGGGACTCGATGCCCAGGCAAAGCAGAGGCAACCACAGCACGGCATCGATCCACATGGAGTTGTGCTGCTGTACCACGCAGTAGGAGCACATGGCGTACATGACCGAGAAGGTGACCACACTCAGGCGGTTGGGGTCTCCGCCGGAGTGCTTGTGGAGGTAGATACCCATGGTCACACCGCACAAGCCTGCCTTGATGAGGAACAGGATGAGCAGGGCTTCCAGCATGAAGCGCTCGGGGAACAAAGCCAGCAGCATGGCGAAGGGGGAGGCTACGTAATAGTCGTAGATACCCAAGAATTCGCCGCCGAGGTTACGGGAGAATGAGTAGAGAAGATCCGCCTCTCCACGCAGAATGTCGTGAAGTCCCTCGTAGAAGGACACGTACTGGCCGTTCAGATCCAGCACCAACACGGTGCCGTCGCCGAAGGGGTAGAGTCCTTGGGAAAAGAGGTACATAAGGTAAAACAGTACAACGGGAATGAAGAACGCGAAAACCAAATATCCATATTGGCTGACGGTATCATCCCAGAGCTTACGCAAACGAGGGAACGGCATCTTTTTATTGGGGGCTGTCAGCTCGGGCAGGGGAGCCAAGGGGGTGTTGTTATGAGTGGAATCCATAGTTTTAATATGCCTTTCTGATTGGGAAAAGTAGAGGTGGTTGAATGGGTAAGAACGGGGTCAGCCTGGAGAGTCGTCAGAGGGATCATCCGAGGGGATGAGCTTGCGGATGGCTTTTTCCAGCTTGACGCGATCCAGAACCATATCCCGACCGCAGCCGGAGCAGAGAATGCGTACCTCACTGCCTACGCGCATGACACGGAAACGTTTCTCACCGCAGGGGTGCGGCTTTTTCAGCTCCAGTGTATCGCCAACTTTCATGCGTATGATCTGCATGGTGTACCTTCCTTTCTCCGCATAAATATATTCTTAGGCATTATACCACAAAAAGATGGAATTGTAAACCATATTTGGCGAAATTTCACCGAATGTTAACGAATGGTAATTCAACATGACGGATGAATCAGGACGCAATGCCCCAACGCGCGTCATTTCGGGAACACGAAATGTTTATTTGATCTTGGATGCATATTTTTGGATGTTTTCATCGGTTGATTTGCTTAAAACTATTGACAAGGGTTCGCGAAAATGGTACAATATTCACAACGTGTTGCGGTTGCATTACCGAAGGTGTTCCTGTGTCCGTATTCAACGTCCCGCCTGTTCACGCTGTCCCATATTCCAACGAAAAGGAGAACTACCACCATGAAAACATCCTTCACCCGACTTCTTGGCCGCATGTTGTTTATCACGTTGCTGGCCGGGATGCTGATCCCTGTCGCCTTGCCTTTGGGGGTGTCCGCGTTGGATCCGAACAAGACGAATGAGCCCCAACCGGCCGAGCTGGTCAGCGGCGATTACGCTTACGTCAGCGACTTGTACTGGATCACCAACCAAGCGTACAGCAACGGATCTGCCATGCGCGATACCAACTGCGCGGGAGAATATATCTGGAGCTGTGATCTGAAGCGTTGGGAAAAGGGAATTGGTATTCACGCCGCTTCCTCCTCCTACAATGCATACGTGGACGTGAACATCGAAAATCTGGGATATACCAAGCTGGCCACATGGTATGGTGTATGCGAAACTCTGTCCGGCAACGATATTTCCATGTGTGCCATCAAGTTTGCCGTGTTCGGTGACGGGAACAAGCTCTTTGAAAGCGGTACCATGCGGTATAATCAGCCCTTCGAATATGTTGAGGTGGATCTGACGGGAGTCAAGACCTTACGTCTGGCCATCGCGGGCTCTCCCGGTATTGCCGGCGCGTGGGGGATTTGGGGTGGTGCCGTCCTGTCCAAGAGCGGTGACGTGTCGGACGTCTCTTTCTATCGGGAGCTGGTCATCGAGAATCCTAATCCCGAGACCGATCCACCCGAGGAGACCACGGAGACTCCCACCGAGCCTGTAACCGAAGCTCCTACGGAGCCTGTGACTGAGGCTCCTACCGAAACGATTTCCGAAACCGACGCACCCACCGAGGCTCCTACCGAGACGACCGCCGCCACTGAAACCGAGGAGGGAAGCAGTGGCTGTAAGGCTACCCTGGCGGGAGCGACGATTCTCGCTGCGGGAGCGGCAGCCCTTGCTCTTGCAAAGCGAAAGGAGGAGATCCAATGAAACAGAATCGGATGCTTCTGACAGCCGCGCTGCTGCTGACAGCACTTTTGCTTGTATGCGGCGGTTTGACTGCCTGCGATAACACCCCCGACATTCCTGCGGATACCACCGCAGACATCACCGTGGAGGTAACTACCGTGAACGATACCCAAACAGAGACTCCTACCGAGGAGGTCACCACCGAAATCTTTGAGCCTGATCCCACGCTTGCCGTACCCGAGTACGATGCTCTTCTTTCAAATATGGAGGAATTTCCTCTGTCTTTCAAGTACGGTTCTGAAGAATACAAGGGCTTTGCGGGATTCACGTTGGAATCCGAAGAATACGCGGAGGTGGATCGAGGCATTCAAACGACCCTGCGCTACCGCCATCCCAATATTCCCGCGATCTTCGAATTGGTCGCCACGGTCTACCCCGATGAGTCTGCCTACGAGTACGTAGTACACATCACAAACGACAGCGGTAAAGACACTGAAGTCTTTGCTAATCTGTGCTTTGAAATGGAATTTGCCGGCGAAAATCCTGTTATCAGCGGCATCAAGGGAGATGCGGGCGGACAGAACTACACCCCCTACACCCATGATCTTACAGCACGCAATCGCTATAACGATTCGTGCACCACGGGCCGTCCTTCGCATACCGTTTTCCCCTACTACAACCTGTCCTACGGTGACGGAGGCACCTTCATCGCCATTGGCTGGCCCGGTAACTGGTCTGCCAAGTTCAACTATTCCAAGAATTCGAAGGTTACGACCCTCACAGCCGGTCAGAGCAGCATCAAGACATACCTTAAGCCCGGCGAGACCATCCGCACGCCCTTGATGGGCTTTGTGTCCTACACGGCCTTGTCCGCCGACGAGCAGACCAACGCATGGAGACACTACTATATCAACGACGTCATGCGCAAGATCGATGGGGAACTGACACCCACCTATACGGGTATCAGCCAGGGCTGCTCGGGCAACTCCACCAATCGACTCTTGCTCATCCTGTCCTCCTACTTTGACGCGGGCGTATCTCCCGAACTTCTGTGGCTGGATGCCGGATGGTACACGGGCGCGAACGGCGAATCCGTGGGCTGGCCCCAGACGGGTTCCATGGACATGGATCTCAACCGATTCCCCGACTCCATGTCTACCATCGGAAAATTTACCTCCTCCCGCAATATGCGCATGATGATCTGGTTCGAGCCCGAGAGCATCCGTCTGGAAAAGGAAGCGTTCCTGGCAGGCCAGGAGGGCTTCAAGGAGGAGTGGTTCCTGCCTAAGACCATGTCGGGATCTTGGTTGGAGGGATACATCATGAATCTCACCGATCCCGAGTGCGTGGAGTGGGTGTTCAACAAGATCTGCAAGGTCATCGATGAGTCGGGGGCTACGGGCTTCCGTTCCGACTTCAACTGTGATCCCGCTCCCTCTTGGACAGCCGCTGACGAAAAGAACCGCAAGGGCATCACCGAGAATCTTTACGTGCAGGGCTATCTGGCTTTGTGGGATAAGATCATTGAGCGGTATCCCGGCATTTACATGGATTCCTGCGCTTCCGGCGGTGGCCGCAACGACCTGGAGACCATGAAGCGTGCCGTCCCCCTTCACTACACCGACTGGTTCGACGGCAACCACGAGGACTATGATATGAAGGGCAAGATGACTCAGGCCCTCTTTGCATGGTTCCCCTACTTCAAGAACGAGATCTACGAGACCACGAACATGTACAAGGTGCGTATGAATTACGCGCCTCTGTCCCTCATGAATCTCAACGGCCTGCTATACGCCAATACTGACTGGACTATGACTAAGCAGGGGTACGCCGAGTTCGAGCAGGTCCGCGGCTACTTCTACGCCGACTACTATCAGCTGTTTGAATGGGAATCCAAGGCCGACCGTTGGAACGGTTGGGAGTTCTATGATCCCGAAACGGCCTCCGGCTACGCATCCGTGTTCTGCCATGAGGCTACCTCCAACTTGACCGAGACTGTAAAGCTTAAGGGTTTGGATCCCGAGAAGACCTATCGGATCACCGACTTCGATGGACTCATCGACGTGACCGCTACGGGCGCCCGGCTCATGGAGCAGGGAATCACCGTCACCGTGCCCGAAAAGCCCTACGCGGTTGTATTGCTCATCAATCCCGCTGACTGATCCTTCCGAATTTAGCGTTTGTTTTTTCAAGAGCCCCTGTCGATTTCCGTCGGCGGGGGCTGATTTTTTGATTGCGTGAAGTCGGAAAATTGTTTACAATGTTTTGACACGAAATTTCGCCAGATTGTTGACAAAAAACAGAAAAAGTAATATAATAGTATAATGTGATAAAATGTCATAGTATTGCCCGTAATATACATATATCATCCGAAACGAAAGGTTGACCGTGATTCTATGGGAAAAGGATTCTCTAAATTCAAACGAAAGCTCCGAGGAGGAGCCTTGATCCGAGCTGTCCTATTCGGATTGTCTCTGGGAGCAATGACGGTAGCGGTTTTGTGGCTTCTGGACAAGATGTCTGCTACCGATCCGAACTTCATGGGGTATGCTCTGCCCGCTGCATCCGTTGCCTTTGTCGGGCTGATAGCCATGCTCTTGATCCTCCTTCCGACGAAAAAACGGATCGCCCGCCGTGTAGATAAGCATCTGGCCTTGGGCGAAAAAGTACAAACCATGCTGGCCTTCCGTAAGGATGAAAGTCCCATGGCACAGCTCCAACGTATGGACACCGACCGCATTCTACAGGAAACGCCCCGCCGCAGGGTCAAGGGGGTATGCACCTGGCTGTTTGTTCTCATCCCCGTTGTGGCTTGTCTTTCCGTGGTCGGAACCATTCTTGTCCCTGCCAAGCAGCCTCCCGAGCCTCCGCCCGTTGTGGAGAATAACTTCTCTATTACTCCTTGGCAGGAGCAAGCCTTGAAGGACTTGATCGAAAAGGTTAAAACCTCCGACATGGAGACCGAGCCCAAGGAGGGCGTGGTCAAGCAGCTGGAAAGTTTGCTGATCAAACTCAAAAGCATCCGCAAGGAAGGGGCTATGAAGGAGGCAGTTATAGCCTGCATTGAAGGGATCCACAAGATCGTCTCTACCCACAATACCTACGATCTCATTGCCGAGGCCATGTTCGCGTCTCCCTCGGACAGCATCGGGGATTTGGGCGGCGCCGTCAATTCGCTCCAATCCCTGCTGATTGGTGAATGGATGAACACCGCGAAGACCGCTCTTCTGGAAAAGAATGAAACGTCTACCGTTTTGGCTACAGGTATCACCCAGGCATTGACGCTTTCCAACGTTGAAGCGGAAAACGAGGTTCATATCGCTCTCATGGCCTTTACTCTACAGCTCACGGCTCTGAGCAAAGACGCATCGGAGGAAGAGATGAATACCGTATTCGCGGAAGCTGAACAGGCTTTGAACAGCGCGCTGTTCCTGCAAGCCACCAACGAGGACGTGGAGGACGATACCATTTACACGTTGCTCTCCATTTTCGGTATCAAAGCATCCGAGGTTCCGGAGCACGTTTTCAACGATCCTGAGGATCCCCGCGGAGAGGAGGATTACGAGCCCGATGACGACTTGGATCATATCAACTCCGGTGGCATCGGATCCGGCGAAATGATCTTTGGCTCCAACGATACCATTTACGATCCCGACAGCGAATCCTATATCCCCTACCATGAGGTCATCGACGGCTACTATGCCCGCATTACCGAGCTTCTGGTAGACGGGAATCTTCCTCATGAGTTGGAGGAAGCTCTGACCGACTATTTTGCCATTCTCTTTGATGGCTCCAAAAACAAAGAAAATAACTGATACGGCTCGGAATGCCCGACCGAAACTTACATAGGAAAAGGAAATAACTGTTATGGAAAACATCAATGTCAACGCCGAGCGCGTACAGAAGTTCAATAGTGCCGTCAAGAACGTCAAGACTCAGCTCCGCCGTGACTTGGTCGGTCAGGACGAGGTAGTGGATAACGTCATCATCGCCATCATCGCGGGCGGTAACGTCCTTCTGGAGGGTGTTCCCGGTGTCGGTAAGACCCGTCTGGTTCGCTCTTTGGGTAAGACCTTGAATCTGCCCTTCCCCCGCATTCAGTTCACCCCCGACCTCATGCCCTCCGATGTGACGGGTACCGAGATCATGCGCAAGGATGAGCAGGGTAACATGCAAAGCGAGTTTCGCCGCGGCCCCATTTTCGCCAATCTGGTTCTGGCCGATGAGATCAACCGCGCTACCCCCAAGACTCAGTCGGCTATGCTGGAGGTCATGCAGGAGCACAAGGTTACCGTGGCCGGTAACACCTACAAGATGGAGGAGCCCTTCTTTGTGCTGGCAACCGAGAACCCCATCGAGCAGGACGGTACCTATCCTCTGCCCGAGGCGCAGATGGACCGATTCATGTTCAAACTTCTCATGAAGTTCCCCTCGGACAAGGAGCTTATGGACATTGTTAAGATGACGCAGATCACTATGGATGAGACTGCTGAGGTCGCCATGAACGGCCATGACATTTTGGAAATGCGTGAGCTTGCCGCTCAGGTTCCCGTTATCGACGACGTTTTGGACTACGCAGTTCGTCTGGTGTCCGGTACCCATCCCGAGATCAGCGGCGCGTCTGACACCGCCAAGAAGTATATCAAGTACGGCGCGTCTCCCCGTGCTGCCCAGGCGCTCATCACCTGCGCCAAGGTTCGCGCACTCATGAACGGAAACTTCAACGTTTCCTATGCTGACATTGAAGCTCTGGCACTTCCCGTTCTCCGTCACCGCATTAAGATCAACTACACCGCTGTCAGTGAAAAGCTGACCGTGGATGACGTGATCGCCAAGCTGGTTGGAGAGACAAAGAAGTAATATGGCACACTTTCAGATCACCGAGGAGCTTTTGTCCCAGATCGAGAATCTGCAAATGCTCCTGAAAAACAACGTAGCCGGTATGTTCGGCGGCAATCATAAGAGCCGTACCTACGGCTCCTCCTGTGAGTTTGCCGACTACCGTGACTACGTGGACGGCGACGATACCACCAAGCTGGACTGGAATGCATACGCTCGCTTCGACAAGCTGTATCTGAAGCTGTTTTTGGACGAGCGGCAGATGCATACCCGTATCTACATCGACGCCAGCCGCTCCATGGAGTACGGCGACCCCAAAAAGGCGGAGCGCGCGCTGCTCTATGCCGCCGTGATCGCCTATCTGTCCGTTTGTGAAATGGATAAGGTCTCCATTTACGTCATCAAGGACAAGGCCATTCACGAGATCATCCGAGGCATGGTGGGGAAGGAAGCCTTCCTGTCCTCCATCCATCTTTTGGAGGAGATCACCTTCGACGGAGACAGCTTCATCAGCGAGGCTATCGTTCCCGCGCAGGTTGGCTACGGCGACGGGCTTTCGGTCATCATTTCGGACTTTTTGACCGAGAACGATTACGAGGCCGCCATCGACCACCTGATCTCCAAGCGCAGAGACGTATTCTGTCTCCAGATCCTTTCTCTCTCGGAGCTGAGTCCCCAAGCGCGAGGCAAGGTGCATTTCTTCGACTCGGAAAACGCGGGCCTCTTTTACCGCAAGGATATCGACCGCGAGATCGCCAAGGCCTACAAGCGCGCCTTGGAATACGCTACGGGACGTGTTCGCGACTACTGCCTGGTCAGAGGCGCAGACTACCTGTTGGTCTCTGCCGAGGATAAGCCGCAAGACGTTCTGTTTGAAAAACTGGTTAACATGGGGGTATTTCAGTGAGCTTTCTGTATCCTCTCGGACTCCTGGGCCTGATCGGAATTCCCATTCTGATTCTGGTCTACATCATAAAAAGCAAATACACCGAGCAGACGGTTTCCTCCACCTACCTATGGACTCTCTCGGAAAAATTCCTGAAGCGGAAGCGGAGACCCAGCCCTTTGGCCGGTATCATCAGCCTCATCCTCCAGCTTATGGCTGTGACCCTCATTTCCTTGGCTATCGCTCATCCGATCATCACTGTTCCTGATTCCGCCAACGAGTATTGCTTCATTCTGGATGGTTCAGGCAGCATGCATATGATGACCGCGTCTGCCGATGATTCCACCGAGGAAGGGAAGGAGACTCTGACCGTCACCCGCTTTGAGCAAGCCAAATCCTCCATTCGTCAGCGGATCGAGGAGGCTATCGACGGCAGTATCTTCACGCTGGTTTACGTCGGTGATAACACCGCCGTCATATACGACCGTACCGAGGACAAGGAGCAGGCCCTGCTCCTGCTGGACGAGCTTCAGCCCGTCTACAACACCTTGGATCTCACGAACGCCATTGGTATCGCCCAAGGCTACTTTAATGAGAACTCTTCTCTTAAAACTGTACTGTTCACCGACAGCGACTATGAGACCGCATCCAACGTGGAGGTGGTCAACGTGGCCGCTCCCGCGGAGAACTACAGCCTCTCCGACGTCACCCACACCCATTTGGGAGATACGCTGACGGTCAGCGGTACTCTTACGTCCTTTACAAGCGACCGTGATCTGACTCTCCATCTCTACATCAATCGGGATACCACGCCCGTGGCTACAGAGACCTTCTCGGTAAAAGCCGATACCCCCACGCCCTTTGCGCTGTCCACGGAATCGGAATCCTTCGCTTCCGTCAAGGTGGTGATCGAGGAGACCGATGCTCTGCCTTACGATAACGAATTTATCATCCACAACGTTACCAGTGAGAATTCCTACGATACGCTCCTTGTCAGCGAACGTCCCTTCTTCATTGAATCCGTCCTCCGCAGTCAGTTGGATGCCACCATCCACGTTATGTCTCCCGAGGAGTATGACGGAAGGACGGGCTACGGCCTTTATATTTTCGATACCGTGATTCCGCTGAATATGACGCTGCCTACAGACGGAACCGTTTGGATGGTCAACGTCAACGGTAACGTGGAAGGCTCAGGTTATACCGTTCAGGGCGATGTGAGTCTGGCCAAGGCCGAGCTCATTACGCTGTCCACGTCCACCGCTACCGCCACACAGACGCTTATTGAGGGCATCAAGGGGAACGATATCCACATTACCCGCTACATCAAATGCGGCTTCTACCGTAATTTCACCACGCTGTTCTCTTACAAGGGAAATCCTGTGGTCTTCGCGGGGGTTACCGAGTTTGGCAACCGTGAGGCCGTGATTGCCTTCGACCTCCACGATTCCAACCTTCCCTTGCTCTACGATTATACCGCTCTGATTCAGAATCTCTTGACGTTCTCCTTCCCGGATATGATCGAGCGCACAACCTATGAGTGCGGAGAAACCGCCACTGTGAACGTGATCGCCAACTGCGAGAGCATCCGCGTGGAATCCCCCTCGGGAGAGGTTGCGTATCTGGATGTGGACGGTGCTTCCGACAGCTTCCACCTCACCGAGGTGGGCATCTATACCGTCAATATGACCGTAGCGGGCTCTTCCAGAGAGTTCTACGTCTGGTCTGCCATGACTGAGTCCGAGTGTGACCCCACCGTGACGTTGGAGACCGTGTCTCTCCAGGGACAGGCGACCGACGGCGGCTTCGACGGAAAATTCGATCCCATGTGGATCATATTCATTACCCTTTTGGTGATATTCTTGGCAGATTGGATGGTGTACTGTTATGAAAAATATCAGCTTCGATAATCCGTATCTGCTGCTCCTGTTCATTCCCCTGCTTCTGGCGATCGTCATTCCCATCATCATCACCATTCGCAAGGAGAATCGCCACAGAAGCGTATTCATCTCTTTGGCTCTCCACATCATCATTTCCGCGGCAGTTACGCTGGCTCTGGCCGGGATGATCTATACTACCGTTATGACCGAGACGCAGGTGGTGGTCGTGGCGGACGTATCCTATTCCGCTAACCGCAATCTGGATACCGTGGACGCTTACGTGGAGGAGATCCGTCAGAACCTTCCGAAAAATTCTAAGATCGCCGTGGTGGTCTTCGGCAAGGATGCAAAGCTTCTTGCGGACTTCGATGCAGAAACCATACCCACGGTGAAGGGAAGCGGTGTGGATGACAGTGCTACCGACATTTCGGCTGCGTTGGATTTTGCCGTTGGTCTGTACGGTGAGGGTGTTATTAAGCGTATGATCCTCATTTCCGACGGTAAAGAGACGGCGGACGATGCCGCAGGCAAGCTGGTTTCCTCCGTGGAGAACGTCTATGCCGAGGGCATCTATCTGGATGCCGTCTATCTGGACAATAACCTGGCCGATGACCAGAAGGAGATCCAGATCTCCGACGTGGAATACGCTGCATCCACTTACATGAACCATGAGGCTACCGCCAACGTGCTCATTCAGTCCAGCTACGATACCGGCGCCATTGCCGTGTTGTACGTGGAGGGTGAGCGTGTCAGCAACCAAGCGGTCAAGCTGGGACGGGGCTACAACATCATCAACATTGACCTGCCCACGGGCTCTACAGGCCGCTACGACTACCGCATAGCCATTTCTGCTGACGGCGACTACTGTACATCCAATAACACCTTTGATTTTACCCAGACCATCGTGGCGGGGCTCAAGGTAATGCTGGTCACCAATGATCCTGCGGACATGGATCGAGCTCAAGAGCTCTACGGTGATTACGCGGAAATTGACGCCTTTGTCAAGGATCCCGACGTTCCTTGTACGGTAGAAGAGCTTTGCGAGTACGACGAGATCATGCTTTCCAACGTGGATATCCGTGAGCTCAACAACTACACGGCATTCATTGACAGCGTAGAAAAGTGTGTCTCCCGTTTCGGCAAGAGTCTTGTGACCATGGGAGATTTAAAAATTCAGAATAAGACCGATGACATTCTGCAAGCGTTGGAGGACATGCTGCCTGTTAAGTATGGCAACAGCGATCAGGATCCCAAGCTGTATGCCATTGTTATCGATACCTCCCGCAGTATGCAGAACTTCTCCCGCCTTAAGATCGCCAAACAGGCCGCTATCCAGCTCATGAATATGCTGGATGACAACGACTACGTGATGATCGTCAATTTCTGGGGTGAGATCAACGTTCTGCAAGCCCCCGTCAAGGCAGTCTATCGCGATGATATCGCCGCTAAGATCAACGCCATCGAGCCTTACCAGGGTACCGTCATCGGTACAGCATTGGACAAGGCCGGTGAATTGATGGTGGATATGGCTTTTGACGACAAGCAGATCATGCTCATATCTGACGGTATGTCCTACACGTTGGAGAGCGATACCCCTGCTGACGTAGTTACCCGGTTGCACGACAACGGCGTGACCACCTCCGTCATTCATCCTGCGGCGCGGGAGGAAGGCATTTCCACCCTGAAAGGCATTGCGGAAGCAGGCGGCGGTAGCTATTTCGAGATCATCCGCGAAGAGGATCTGCTGGAGATCATGTTCTCCGAGATCGCCGATGATTTGACTCAATCGGTCATCACGGGGCGCACACCCGTTCACGTCAAGCGAGAGAATGACCGCGTTTTGGAGGGCATCGCTTCCGTTCCCGACGTTATGGGATACACCTATGCCAAGGCGAAGGCCTCCGCCACCACCGTTCTTACCGTGGATTACGTCAAGTCCGGCGGCAACACCGTGGAGGCTCCTCTCTACGCTTACTGGACGTACGGAAACGGCCGTGTGGCTACCTTTACCTCCACTATGACGGGAGAATGGTCTTCCACGTGGGAAAACGAGAACGGATACCGCTTCTTTGAAAACGTTCTGCTCCGCAATACTCCCGACGAGCGTGTGGATTACCCTTACACCATCAACGTGGATTACGACGGCGCGCACTCCCGTGTGGAGATCATTCCCGTGACCCTCAACCCCTACGCGACCACCGACGTTACCGTCACCCTACCCGACGGCACTCAGGTCGCCGAACGGCTCACCTTCGATTCCACCAGATATTTCTACAGCTTCGAGACTCCCCAGCGAGGCCGCTACCTGATTCAGATCACCTACGCGTACGCGGACAAGGTGTTCGAATCCGAAGCCGCCTTCCACGTGGGTTATCCTCCCGAGTACGACAGCTTCGCGGTCTTTGATCCCGCTGCGCTCCATGCGGGCCTGCGAAACAGAGGTACCGTCTATGAGGGTGTGATCCCCTCCTTGGAGAACGACGAAAAGGAGGTCGCCACCTATGTGGTGCGTTACCTGGTTCCCTTGATGATTGCCGCTGTGGTTCTCTACGTCATCGACATCATCATCCGTAAGCTCAGATGGCACGACATCAAGAGCTTCTTCAGCATCAAATCCAAGAAAGGAGGGAATACGTGATATGAAGCAACAGATATACAAGCTGGTTCTCCTACTCATTACCCTTTCCCTCCTTCTGACCGCTTGCGGAGAGTACAACCCCGCCGTGAAAGACCCCGGAAACCGCCAGGAGGGAACTGAGGCCGATTCCGGCAACTCCGAGGTCGTTACAGACGAGGACGGCAACGTGGACGAAAATCCCTTCACGGTTACGCTGACCGTAAACGGAGAGGTGTACATCCCCTCCGAAGAGCATCCCATTTCCGTTCAATGGAATGACGGCTATTCCATCCATACCGCCCCTGTTGGTCAAGACGGTGTGGCGCGCGTGGGCGGTCTGGACGGCGATTACCGTATCCGCCTCACCGCCATTCCCGAGGGGTACACCTACAATCCCAACGTGTACACCGCTACCAACAATGACCGCAACGTGGAGATCGAGCTTCATAAGATCGTCACCACACGCGGCCACGGCGACCAGCTCTACAACGCGATTGAGATCAAGAATACGGGTCTTTATTGCGTAGAGCTGACCTCACCCACCCATGAGATCTTTTTTGAGTTTGCGCCTCCCAAGAGCGGGACATATTCTATGGAGTCCTGGATGGACACCATAGAGAACAAGGTCAATCCGCAGGCCAAGTACTACGGTGCCAACGCCTTCTACAAGCAGTACCAGCACACGGCAGACGATGGCGGAGCGGAGGGAACCTACACCAGAAATTTCAAGCTGGATGTTCAGATCGCGGATGAGATGATCTCCGACGGCGGTCAGGTCACCTTCAGCTTTGGTGTTCTTTCCACTTCTACCGACGGGGTGTATCCCATCAAGGTTTACTTTGCCATCACGCTGGACGGTGAGTTCTCTTTGAACCATACCGATGCCGTTATGATGTACCCCTCCGATGAGCATCTTGCCACCGCCCCCGAATATGATAAGAGCATATACGAGTTTGTGGGAGCGGAATTCACCCAAACACAGGGAAGCAACTCTGCGAATGTTTTCGACGGCAAGCATTACAAGCTCTGGCCCATCTCCGAGGGCGGCGATAACTACTACCACCTCTACGATGAGGAGAAGTACCCCGAGAACCACGGCTACGGTCCCATCCTCTATGCCTACATTAATAAGCCCTGCCGTTTCATGGACGATGCCTTCACCACCATCGAAATGCGTGGCAACAAGGCGCTGACCGTGTCCAATGGCACCGAGAATTACAAGCTCTTCATCGAGGGCTTCGGCGGTCTGGTAGTGGACCCTCCCGGAGATAACGGTCCCTACTTCTGCGTGACCAATTGCCCCTGCCGTGAGAACAACGAGTGCGAGAGTGCCAAGCTGGGCTTTGCAAACGGAGCCTGCTCGGATGCCTGCGAGAATTGCCACGTGGACTGCCGCCGCTGTCCCACCGAGGCCTTCGGCATGGCAGGCTACGGCGACCGCTGCAACTCCGACGGTGTAACAGCCGTTACCGAGGAGCTGAAGCAGTTCCTCCAAAAGTACAGCATCAATCAGCTCCTCTTCATGGATGGCAACGGATTTGTGGAGACCAATCCCGCCGTGTCCGTCTATGCCCTTGAGGAGGATCAATGGCTTTTCGCCTGCGGATACTACCAAGAAAAATAATATAGGAGAAATCAACTCATGAAACAGGTAATTGCTTGTCTTCTGTGTCTGCTGACGCTGGCGGCTCTTATGACCGCCTGTGACAATGGCAATCAGGAGCCCCCCCACGAGCATAGTTTTGATTCTACCTGGCTCTACGACGAAAGCCAGCATTGGCATGCCGCCGCTTGCGAGCATACCGAGCTGGAGTCCGACAGAGATGACCATACGGATTCCGACGGAAACGATATCTGCGACGTCTGCGGTTACATCAAGGATCACACCCACAGCTATGATGAGGGCTGGACTTGGAACGAGTCCACCCACTACCATAAGTCGGCCTGCGGCCATAATGTCAAGCAGGATGAGTCCAAGCACACGGACGAAAACAACGACGCTATCTGCGACGTCTGTACCTATGATTACGATCATACGCACATCTACGAGGAGCTGTGGGTCTCCAAGGGAGAAGATGGCCATTGGCATCTGCCCTCCTGCGGTCATACGGTGGATGGCATCGATCTGACAGCTCACGCGGACGAGAACAACGACGGCAGCTGTGACGTCTGCGGTGAAAACGGCGGCCACGAGCATACCTATGATGATGCTTGGAAGACAACCGAGGACGAGCATTGGCATGAGGTAACCTGTGGACACGATATTCCCGCGGCTGATAAGAGCGTGCACGCAGACGAGAACGGCGATACCGTATGCGATGTTTGCGGATACACGCCTCCCCACTTCCATACCTTCTCGGATACCCTGACCTCCGACGGAAGCAACCACTGGTACGCCTCCACCTGCGGTCACGACGTGAAGAAGGACGAGGCTGCCCACAGCGGCCATGAGACCGACGGCGTTTGCGACGTTTGCAGCCACGTGGTCTTCCGTCTGTACACCGTTACGGTGACGGTTCCCGAGTACGTGACCGTGATCACCCCCGACGGTACCGAGTCCATGACCTTCATCCTCAAGGAGAACACCCCCGCATCCTTTACCCTCCGCGTGCCCGACTATGCAGAGATCGTCAACGTTACGGGCGCAAAGCTCAACGGTAAGCCTGCCGATGACGGTGAGTATCGGATCTATACCGTCAGCATCAGCGGCATCTCCACCGATACCGAGATCGCTGTCACAGGCAATAAGCTTTCTGCCGTGGAAATGATCGTTACCGACGGACAGGGAAGCCTTGATATCGTGGGCACCTTCAAGTATGCCTACCAGGATATCACCTTCACCGCTCCTTCCGCGGGCCGTTACATGATCTTCTCCACTACGAACGAGGAGGTTCAGTTCGGCTTGGGCGAGATGGGCGAGGACGGCTATCCCATCTACACCATGGTCTATTACATGGACGTGACTGAGCCCGGTGATGTCTCCCTT
>JAZOOM010000358.1:0-8326 GCA_045655025.1 Eubacteriales bacterium
CACGTCAGCGAGCAGTATCCCTCCTACGATATTACTCCCACCACCGACTGGAACTACGCGCTGGATGCCTTCAACTTTGAGGACGTAGCCTCCAACTTTACGGTTATCCGCCACCCCATTACTGAGGAGATGCGGTATCAGCTCTCGGATGCTCCCATGGCGCTGGAGGCCAAAGCCCGCGCCGTCAAAGACTGGACGCTGAATTCCTACTTGAATATTGCGGGGGATACGCCTGTTTCTCCCGTGGCCGCTGACCGACTGGCGGAGGAGACCGTCACGGTGCGGCTGGTGCCCTATGCCCATACCCGTCTCCGCGTCACTCTGATGCCTTGGACGGGACAGGCCCAAGCACCCAAGTCCGAGCGACCCGATGATCACACCATCCTGTTCCCCTCGGTGATCGTGCCGCTGGAGTCAAAGGGCGGCGCGGGGATTCCCCAATTCTCCTACACGGTGGATCTGATCTACGATTCCCCCGCCGACCTGACGCTCCGCATGGAGATCAACCGCAAGGATGCGGGTCTTGTCACCCTGCAGAAGGGCGCGGGCACGATCACGTCGGAGACCGAGCTGTTCAGCACCTCCCGCCATAACCGCGTGGCCTTCACGGCCGAGGACGGCTCTGCCCTCCCCGCCGATCTGACCCTTTCCCTGTCGGTGGGGCTTGTCAACAGCGGTGTTGTGCGCTACGAGGCCGAGAAGGCCGGGATCACGGGCTCGGCCACCCGAAACGCCACCCACGTGGGCGGTATCGACAAGCCCGGCACAGCCTTGATCTTCGACGAGGTGGTCATTGACGAAGACGGAGATTACACATTCCGCTTTTACTACGCCGCCCCCTTGGGTCTTGCCACCCACACCATCTGCGTGGACGGGGTCAAGCGGGCTGTTCTCCGCTACAACGAGAACGGCAAATCCTTGGGCTGGGGCAGCTTCAGCGAGGACATTTATGCGGATATCCACCTTACCCTCGAAAAGGGCACTCATACCCTCCGTGTCGAGAAAACCGAGGCTGACGTTGGCTTTGCCGAGCTGGATGCCATTGACCAAATTCCCTGCGCCTTGACGGGCGGCGTGCCAAAGCAGACTCCCGAGGAGTAAGCGTCGGGAAAAACATCTGATCATATGAGCCGATTTGTTTGGCGAACAAATCGTCCGACGGATCGGCTCTTTTTTTACGATGAGATTGACTTTCGTGAACTTTTATGTTATAATGAAAATGATTAGAATCCATATGGAGGTTACTATCATGAAGCGTTATGGGCGTATACTTTGCTTGCTCATGTCTGGTGTTCTGCTGTTCACCATGCTCACCGCTTGCGGCGGAGGGGGAACCGAGGCACCCACCGAGACATACACCGAGGATCCCACCGAATCCCCCACGGGAACGAGCCCCGTGACCGACCCCTCCGAGGAGACACAGCCTCCCGTGGAGGAGCCCGAAATGAACCTGCCCGTGTTCCAGACGGGTGAGCTGACTCTCTCTGCCCCCGCCATCCTGTTCCCCGACTTCAAGGAGGAGGAGAGTTGGGCGCATCAACCTGCCGAGCGGATCGAGATTTACGGAGAGGCCGAGCAGTTCAAGGAGTCCACCATGCCCTATGCCCATATTCTGGCAGAGGAATTCGGGGGCGGACGCATCATCCATACCCCCTGTGAGACCCCCGCGAAGGGCTGGGATCATACCTACTCCCTCTCCTACAAGGTGACCGCCCCCAAGGCGGGCTCCTACCGTCTGGTGGTGCTGGCCAGCGATCTGGAAAAGGAATATACCAGCGACTTTTTCGTGGACATCAACGGCAGCCGTGCCGTGACCGCCGCCAAGAGCTACACCATTCTGGAGCATTTCCCCGCCACCTTCGACCCCAACCTGCTCAAGGTCATGGATCTCGGCACGGTGACGCTGAAGGAGGGGGAGAATACGGTTTCCTTCGTCATCGATAACGTGGACAGTCAGAACTCCTGGAACCGTCTTTCCTTCTTCATGGACTACTTCAAGCTGACCTACGCGGACGGCAGCCAAATGGATACGGAATGCTCTGTCTCCTACGCCGTGACCCCCGAGGGGGAGGACAGCGAGGCTCTGATGGCCGCCGGAACCGTCCACGTGTTCGATCGCCGCTATCCCCTGAGTCTTGAGGCCTCGGTCTCCGCTAAGGCGGGTACGGTGGGCTATACCGTGACCGATTATTTCGGCCGTACCCTGTATGAGGGCAGTACCGAGATCGGTGAGGATGGACAGGTGACCCTGAAGCGGACGGTCAAGAACCACCCCACGGGCTACTTCGTCCTGACGGTCGGTGACCAAAGCTGCCGCTACGTTGTACTGGACGGATTTGACCAAAAGACCCCCGAGGATTCCCCCTTCGCCATGGATTACGCGGCCTACTATCTGGTGAAGGATCCCGAGAAGGTCTACGCCATCGCCGCCGCCGCCCGCATGGTGGGTGTGACTTGGGTGCGTGACCGCGCCGATTGGCGCACCTACGAGGCAGTCAAGGGTCAGTACGATTTCACCTCCACCGAGGCGGTCTACCGCGCCATCCACAAGGCTGGACTCAAGAACTTGGTGATGCTCTGCTCCGCTCCCACATGGGCAACCGATCCCCTGAAGCCCAACGGCATGGCAGGCGGTTTCCTCCCTGCCCAGCAGGATATTTACCACACCACCAAGGCCATGGCGACCTACTACAAGGGAGTTGTGGATGCTTGGGAGCTGTGGAACGAGAGCGACCACGGCTTCGCTCTGGAGACGGCAGAGCAGTTCGCAGCGTGGTATAAGGCCGCCGCTCTGGGCGTGTACGATGCCGACCCCAACGCCATCATCTCCTTCGGAGGCCTGTGCCAGCCCGACGAGAACATCGACTACATGCATCTGTCCCTCCTCAACGGGCTTCTGGACTACTCCTCCATTTTCAATTACCACGCCCATACCCCTCAGGGGAATAGCATCCCCGATTTCTCCCGCTTCGCTATGGTGGCGGGTACCGTTGGCACCCTGAACTACTACAATACCCAGAACAAGCCCATCTGGCTCACCGAGGCGGGCATGAAGATCATGACCTCCACCCCCAGCGAGAAGAATCTCACGGATCAGGCCCCCTACATCGTGACCTCCGCGGTGCAGTCCCTGTCTACGGGCACCGACAAGCATTTCTGGTTCGTGCTGGCTCCCTACATCGAGAATGCGGGGGATTTCGGTACCTTCAGCCCCGATCTCCAGCCCTACCCCACGCTGGCGGCGGAGTCCGCCATGACCCACGTTCTGGGCAAGGGACAATATCTGGGTGAGCTGTGCGATCTCCCCGAGGGAGCTTACGGCTATCTGTTCTTCACGGGAAGCCGTGCGGCAAGCGTACTGTGGGCGGGGAAGACCACCTCCTACACCTTCGCCGCCGAGCAGGCCGTCATTGTGACCGACCTCATGGGCAATCAGACTCTGGTCAAGCCCGAGAACGGTCAGATCACCCTGGAGATCGGGGTGGATCCCGTGTTTGTTACCTACAGTGTAGCACCCACTTATCAGAACAAGCAGACTACGGTCGCGGAGCCCGCTCCCCTGCAGTTCACCGTCGGTCAGAGAGTCATCATCTACCCCACCTTTGAGGGCTACGATATCAATGACGGCGTGACCAAGCAGCAGGGTCATAAGATCTCGGACGGCACCAAGGTGACTCTGCACGTGGTCAATCTCAATCAGACCGAGGTCAGCGGCCGTGTGGAGGCCTTCCTGCCGGGCTTTACGGTGGAAGGTCTTGAAAACGAGATCACCGTCCCCGCCATGGACAAGGTCACTCTGACCCTGACCCTGAAAAAAACGGCCGAGGGCAACGTGGATGATTACCTGTCCTTTACGGGTGAGTTCAACGGCCACAAGACCGCTCCCTCCACCGCCCACGTCTATACCGATGCCCCCAAGAAGGATGGATCGGTTCGATTCATTGGCATACACAAGGGCAGAGAATACGGCGTGGATGACCTGTCCAAAATCAGGATCAAGTTGGGACGCGGTGAGGGAACCGGCGTTGCCTACGTAAACGGACAGAAGATTGAGACCGTGACCTATGAGGATAAGGAGCTGACCTTGGATCTCTCCTCCATTGACGAAGGAAAGCACACGGTAACGGCAGGTGTCGTCACTGCCACGGGAGATCTCATCTATACCGTGTTTTACGTTACCTATCAAAATGACATCGTGACCTTTGACATAAATTGATCATCCCGAAACAAGATCCCGACGGGTCTCTTAAGAGATTCCGTCGGGATTTCTGTTTGCATAAGGGGAAGATCCTGTTCGCAGCATATCGGCACTGGATCGATTCTGCCGACTTCGTGACATAAAAAAACCGGCCAAACCTTTCGGTTCGACCGGTTCTGCTATGGTGGAGATAAGGGGAGTCGAACCCCTGACCTCTTGAATGCCATTCAAGCGCTCTCCCAACTGAGCTATACCCCCAAGTGGTGTGCTGTCCTCTTGACAACGGTGATATTATACCACAAGGCGATTCATTTGTCAATAGGTTTTTGAAAAGTTTTTTGAGAAAATTTCAAGTTTTTTCGGGGATCTCCATGGGAAGGAGAATCCCCGAAAATGATATCCGAAGGCGGGACGTGTCAGTCCTGTGCGGTGGCCTTGCCCTATGGGCAGGGAAGCATCAGTTGGTGGTGGCACTCTCCACCAGACGGTCGGCGCCGTAGCGCTCGCGGAGCTTGGGCTTTTCGATCTTGCCCGTGGGGTTGCGGGGCACGTCGGCGAAGATGATCTTGCGGGGGCGCTTGTAGCGGGGAAGATCCATGCAGAATTCCTGGATCTCCGCTTCGGTGCACTCCATCCCCTCCTTGACCTGAATGATGGCCGCGGCGATTTCGCCCAGACGCTCATGGGGCAGACCTATGACTGCCACGTCGCTGATCTTCTCGTGGGCGCGGAGGAAGTCCTCGATCTGCACGGGGTAGAGGTTCTCACCGCCCGTGATGATGACGTCCTTCTTACGGTCGACCAGGTAGATGAAGCCGTCCTCGTCCATGCGGGCCATGTCGCCCGTGAGCAGCCAGCCGTCCTCCGTGAGGATCTCGGCGGTGGCGGTAGGATTCTTGTAGTAGCACTTCATGACGCCGTCGCCCTTGACGGCCAGCTCGCCCACCTCACCCTGCGCGACAGGGGCGCGGTGCTCGTCCAGAATGCGGCACTCCCAACCGAAGCCGGGCACACCGATGGCGCCCACCTTGTGGATGTTTTCCACGCCCAGATGGACACAGCCGGGGCCGATGGACTCGGACAGACCGTAGTTGGTGTCGTAGTCCTGACCGGGGAACTTCTCCTGCCAGCGCTTGACCAGAGAGGGAGGCACGGGCTGTGCACCGATGTGCATGAGACGCCACTGGGACAGGCGGTACTCCTCCATCTTGATGTCCCCGCGGTCAATGCAGTCCAGAATGTCCTGCGCCCACGGCACGAGGAGCCATACGATGGTGGCACGCTCCTCGGAGACGGCCTGCAAAATCCACTCGGGGCTCACACCGCGAAGCAGAACGGCCTTACTGCCCGCCACCAGAGATCCGAACCAGTGCATCTTCGCGCCCGTGTGGTACAGGGGAGGAATGCAGAGGAAGACGTCGTCGCGAGTCTGGCCGTGGTGGGCCTGCTCGGTGCGGGCGGAGGCCATGAGGGCGCGGTGATCGTGGAGGATGGCCTTGGGGAAGCCCGTGGTACCCGAGGAGAAGTAGATGGCGGCGTAGTCGTCGTCGCTGATCTCCACGGCGGGGGCGATGGTGGAGCAGTAGTAGACCATCTTATTGTAGAGGGAAGCGTAGGCGGGGCACTCGGCCTCCTTGCCCACGAAGAAGAAATCGGTAATGCCCGTCAGCTCGGGAAGGACGGCATCCACGCGCTCGGTGAACTCGGGGCCGAAGACCAGCATCCGCGCGTCGGCCAGATCGAGGCAGTACTTGATCTCGTCGGAGGCGTAGCGGTAGTTCATGGGCACCACGATGGCACCTGCCTTCAGCACGCCGAAGTAGACGGGAAGCCACTCAAGGCAGTTCATGAGGAGGATCGCCACCTTGTCGCCCCGCTTGACGCCGCGGGAGAGCAGGAGGTTGGCGAAGCGGTTGGCGCGGACGTCGAAATCCCGCCAGGTCATCTCGCGGCGGTACCGCTGACCCTCGGCGGCCTCGATCAGATTATATTCCCGCCAGGTGGTGCTCTTTTCGGGCTGATTGGCGGGGTTGATCTCCACCAGTGACACCTCGTCGGGGTGCAGTCTGGCGTGTTTTTCCAGGTATTCGGTAATGGGCATGGGGAACCTTCTTTCTTTTCGGGGAATGAAAACTATAATGGTCGATTATAGCACAAAAAGGGTGATTTGTCAAGGGATTTTGGGGGATTCGGGGGAAAAGGGAAGAAAAGATCATCTTTTTGACGGAGAGGGTGAAAGAAAGCCGACCCGCAGGGCAGATTTCTCTGTCCCTACAGGTCGGCGCAAACGGAATCCTATTCGGCTTTGTCGGAATACCTCCACCACGTGTTGTCCAGATAAGCGGGTGGAACCTGCTCGGTATCCAACAGGGAGAACTCAATCCCCATCTCATCCAATTCCTCAAACCATCTCTCACGCTTGCTTTCGGGTAATTTTTGACCGCACCACGGGCAATATGTGATGCAAATACCCGAATTACCGTTGTCGGATACGGGAATCATATACTCGTCAAAGCGTTTTGAATAGAAAATTGTTTTATCTCCTACGTCCTCGCTCGGTTCGCAGAAGATGTTGCGCTTCATCCTATCACAGCAATACATATCAGTCCCTCCGGTCCTTAACCTTTTTTCTTGAAACATATTTTCTTGTCATGTTCCCCGATTTCCCTCCTTCTCAATCATTAAGATCGGTATCCGAAAGATCCATATCCAACAGGTACTTCGAATATTTACCGTAAACGATGACTCCATTGTAGGTCGTGTAATTTTCTACTTCTTTAACGTCACACAACACCGTATAACGTTTGACCTTGTTTTGGCTATCGCATTTTATGGTCATATAAACATGCGTTTTGCTGCCGTAGCACTCTTCAACGTAAAATTCTCCGGCATACACTTCATATGCAGTCTCTTGCATATCTTTCTTTATCGGTAGAATGTATATACAATATACGATTAAAGAGATGACGACACCTATAAGAAAAATACAAAGAATTGATTTGCGGGTTTGGGCCCTCCCCTTTTTTCCTTCACCCTTTGAGATGAATAGTAGTGCCACGATTGCTGCTAATAACATTCCCCATATGAGTAGGATCACATGGCTATAACTTCTTATGCATGACTCAAGCGCGGCAGTATAGTGTGAATATTGTTCCATTATGAATACTCCGTTATCAAAAACCGCAGTCCTTAATCCTCTGATCCTTAAAATAAAACTCCCGATCATGCTCCCCGATCTCCCGCATCACCCGACAGGGATTCCCCACAGCTACGACTCCCGCGGGAATATCGTGGGTCACCACTGACCCCGCTCCAATAACGGTATTATCCCCGATGGTCACCCCGGGCATGATCAGCGCCCCTGCGCCGATCCAGCAGTTCTTGCCGATGTGAACGGCGGCGTTGTACTGCAACCCTCTGGCGCGAAGCTCGGGGTCAATGGGATGCCCCGCCGTGGCCACCACCACGTTGGGGGCGAACAGGGTGTAGTCTCCCACGTAGATGTGGGTGTCGTCCACCATGGTCAGACCGAAGTTGGCGTAGACGTTCTTGCCGAAATGCACGTGTCTCCCGCCCCAGTTGGCGTGGAAGGGAGGCTCGATGTAACAGTTTTCTCCGATTTCAGCGAACATCTCCTTCATGAGTGCCTGCCGCTTATCCATCTCGGTGGGACGGGTGTGGTTGAAGTCGTAGAGGCGGTCGAGGCAGGCGGTCTGCTCCTCCACGATGTCCCCGTCGGCGGGGTCGTAGAGCATGGTGGCGTGCATTTTTTCAAGGTTGGTCATGGCTTTGTTCTCCTTCAATGGAATGGTCGGTTTATTTGAATTATACCACAAAAGCCCCCGCCTGTCAACTTGAACTTTGTGCAAAAAATCAAAAACAAATTTTCGGAAATCTCTTGCAAAAAAGAGCGAAGTATGGTATAATAATCTGCGTGTGTGTTACAAAACACCACGTATTACACGGGTGGTCCGCTGCGTCGCTCTGCATGAACACCCCGGATTTTAAGGAGGCTAAATAATCATGGATCTGATTAAGGCTTTTACCAATGAGCAGCTGAAGGAGTCTGTCCCTTCCTTCGAAATCGGTGACACCGTTCGTGTCGAGAACAAGATCAAAGAGGGCAAC
>JAZOOM010000359.1:0-5260 GCA_045655025.1 Eubacteriales bacterium
CCATCACCCTCCATCAGGGACGGTTGTCCGTCATTTTCGAAGCCAAGACGGCCATGAGCGGCGCGAGCGTGACGATTCCCTCCGCCGGCATGGGCTACGCCGCCGCCGCGGGGACAGCCGCCTCTGTGACGGACACTCTGCTGGAGGCCGGTATCCCCCCCGAGAGCATGATCCTTTCGGTGGCGGTCACCGTAAGCTCCGCCTCCCTCCTACGCGACAGCCGCTTGATCGAGATCATCTGCGGCATCAACCGCTTGGCACGGGATCGGGGTATCCCCGTGGATGATCCCACCATTCGGATCCTTGAGGACGCGAATGAGGATATCCGCCTGTCCGCTGTGGCTTGGGCACAAGCTCCCGAGCTGTGTGAGGATCCTTGTCTTACCTCCGACCGCCTGTGGAGAAGCTGCGGTCGCCCCGTCCACAAGGAATCCCCCGCCTTCCTCCTCCCCTTCCTGTCCCCCGCCTACGAGGACAGTCTGAAGGCACTCTGCGCCGCCCTGAATCGGGACGCTCCCTCTGCCTTCTCCCTGCTCCCTATCCCTCTCACCACGCCCACAGCCGAGGGTGTGAGCGAAGCCGCCGCTCCCACAGTGGATCCCGCGGGCATTCGCGCCCTGTGCGACGGCATTACGGGCTGGGCCACTCCCGTTTTCGCCATGAGCCGCACCCACGCCGAGCTGATCCTGGCTGAGCCCACCGTCCGTGAGGCACTCAACCGCAAGATCCATCTGGGGTACTCGGTGATCGTATTGGGAGAAGCCTGCCAAGCCTTTGCCAAGTGGGGATTTTTGCCCCCTTGCCTCGAGGGTCTGACGGCGGTCGAAGCCGCCCCCGAGACCGCTGCCGTGGTCTACCGCTTTGAGGCCGACGGTGCCACCCGTCTTCTGCGGTGTCCGCCCTTGGCTCCCCGTGACGGTGCCCTGGACTTCCCCCATCTGTTGACCCTCCATCTCCCCGACGGCCAAACCATCCCCGACGGCTTCACCCACCATGACAGCCGTGTGCTGGGTCTTGTCAATGGCTTGGACGTGACCCTCCTCTCCCGACTCCGCTGTCGGAATCGCTTCGTCTAATCAAAATTTGTATAGGAAAGGAATCCTCACCATGAACCACATTTTCGAGCCTCTGTGCCAAAAGCCCCGTTCCGTCATTCTGGACACCGACATCGGCCCCGATTGCGATGACGTAGGCGCGCTGGTCTGCCTCATTGACTACGCCAAGAAGTACAATTTCCCCATTCTGGGCATCTGCAACTGCACCTCCAACAAGGCGGGCACAGGCACCATCGACGCCGTTTGCCGTCACTGCGGCATTGAGACCCCCTATCTGGGTCAGTGGAGCGGTGAGGGCTTCCAAGACGATCCCGCCTGCCACAAGTACAACGACGCCGTGGCCGAGAAGTTTTCCGAGGCCTACCGAAACGGCACCCTGAAGACCGACGACGAGGTGACCTTCTACCGCACCCTGCTGGCAAAGGCCGAGGACGACGGCGTGATCATCATCACCATCGGTATGTTCAATGATCTAGCCGCTCTCCTGCAAAGCCCCGCCGACGAGATCAGCCCCCTGACGGGCATGGAGCTGGTCAAGGCCAAGGTCAACTGCCTGGTCTCCATGGCCGCCATTCTCCCCGAGGGACGCGAGTGCAACGTGATCTCGGATTATAAGGCCGCCGAGGTGGTCTTCAACGAGTGGCCTACCGCTGTGTATCTCTCCGACTTCCACATCGGCTGGCAGATCATGACGGGCTACGACCACATCCAGGATCCCGCCGAAATTGAAGCTCATCCTCTGGTCATGGCCTACCACTACTACACCCGCGACTGGACCCATCTCCCCGCCAAGGGCATGAACTCCTCCTACGACCTCACCGCCATCCAGTTCGCCGTCGAGGGTGAGGGCGAGTTCTACTCCCTCTTGGATCCCGTTGATCTGGAGTTCTACGCCGCCATGCCCGAGCACCCCGAGCTGCCCGACGCCACCCGCGCCGTCCAGAGTCCCGAGGGCAAGTTCCGTTTCATGAAGAAGGAGGCCTCCGACGAGGCCATCCGCGATGCGCTGAACCTCATCCTGCGGAAGTATTGATCTGTAATCCAAAAACAGGTGACCCACACACGTGGATCACCTGTTTTTCGTTTTGATTTACGAGCCCGAAGAATCAGCCGTATCCTCGGAACTCTCCTCCGTAGGAACCTCGGGCATAACCAGCGTGTACCAGCGAGCAGACAGCGTGCCCTCCTCACCGAGGTAGGCGTACAGACCCATGTATTCCTCCATGGGATACGTGCCGTCTCGGATGACGCTGAAATCCACCACCACGGTGTAGGTGCCGGGGGCGGTGGGAAGCTGACTCAAACGATCGTCCGAGCCGTCCAGGTACACCCGCAGAGTACCGTGTCGGATGGTGGCACCGTCCACCTTGTAGCCCGACTCGGTAGATGCCAGCGCGTCGCCCATGCGGTCGTACACAGCGGCGTACACGGGGATGGAATCCGTCTTGACCAGCTTGTAGGTAGCGGTGGTTTCGGTAACCTCCTCCAGCGTCAGCGTGCTGCCGCCGATGACAACGGTGGAGCCAATGGGATGAATATCCTCGGGATTGGGCTTGTTGGCAACCTCCGCGTCCCCCTCCTCCCGGTTCTGATCGCGCCAGTTGCGGTCGCGAAGGATCAGATCGGTGTTGATGACCTCCCGCAGGTAGGGGAAGGATACCGCAATCAGGGCTACGCAGACCGCCGCCACCAGAACGGGCAGAGCCCGACGGAGCTTTTTACCCGATTTACGGGCATCCAGTAACAGCTTGTCCTCCAGCCGATTCATGGCCAGAGCGGCCACGGCAACGTCGGTCACGCAGAATTTTTCAAGGGTTGCGAGGTGTTGCGCCAGCTTGCGCCGTACGCGCAGAAGCAGGGTGTAGACCTGCTTGGAGCTGAGACCGAAGCGGTCGGTGATCTCGGAAACCGAGTCGCCGTAGAAGTAGCGGCAGACGAACACGTCCCGCGCCTCCCGCTTCTGCTTCTGCAAAAACTCACAAACAGCCCCGGCGGCGCGGATTGCCTGCTCCTCCTCATTGGGCTCAAGGCCGAATAAATCTGCCTTGACGGGAACGCACTCGCTCAGCTCGTCCAGCACGCGCAAGAACATGCTGTCTCCCCGCTTGGCATCCTTCTGCCCGCGGAACAGACCAATGGCCAGCTCACGGGTGGTGCGGAGCAGGTACAGCTTCAGGGAAGGCGGGTCATCGGCGTAGGCACGCTCCGCGGCGATCTCCATGGTACGGGTCACGCAGGCCTCTGCCTGCCGTTGGTGATCCAACACGTTCAGGGCGATCTTCAGGCAGTCGTAGCCGTACAGGGCTTCCGCCTCCTCACGGGCGCGGGGGTCTCCACGACCAAACATATCCAAAATTTCTCTGTCGTTCATGGGAAGCTCCTTTCACAGAAGGGAATGAGGGAGGGGCAAGCCTCCCCATTGGCGGCTCAAGAGTTCAACAGACGGTATTCTCCGTCTCCGCAAGCCACCAGCGCGGTAGAGAAGAATTCGGTCAGAGCCTTGACCATGTAGTCCGTGTCCTTTCCTCCCGCCGTTTCAAAGGAGGAGTGCATGGCCAGCTGAGGCAGGCCGATGTCCACGGTATTCAAGGATACCTGGGTGTTGGCGATATTGCCCAGGGTGGAGCCGCCCATCATGTCAGCGCGGTTGGCGTAATACTGGACGGGCACACCGGCTCTCTCGCAGATCAGAGAGAACAGGCCGGCGGAAACCGCGTCCGAGGTGTACCGCTGGTTGGCGTTGTACTTGATCACCACGCCCCCGTTCATGTAGACCGCGTGGTTGGGGTCGCGGTACTCGGGGTGATTGGGATGGACGGCGTGGGCGTTGTCACAGGAGACCATGAAGGAGGATCTTAACCGTCCCACCATGTCGCTGTGAGACAGCTCGGCGGCGGCGCAGATGGCCTCCAGCGTATCGTACAGGAAGGTGGATGCCGCGCCCTGCTTGGTCTGGCTGCCCACCTCCTCGTTGTCAAAGAGGCAGAAGACGGGAATCGTATCGGGTATGACGGCGGATCCTCCCGAAGTCAAAAAGGCCGACAGAGAGGCATAGGCGCATTGGAGATCGTCCAGACGGGGGGCGGAAACGTAGCCGCTCCACTCCATGCCCTCCTGAGGATTGTACAAAAACAGGTCGGTGGTGAGGATGTCCGTCTCGGGAACGTCCAAAGCCTCGGCCACACGGCGACGGAGAAGACCCGCGTCAGAGGCCTCACCCATCAGAGGAAGCATATCCACAGCGGGGTTATAGGAGGCTCCGTCGTTGGCGTTGCGGTTCATGTGGATGGCCACCGAAGGGATGATACCCACCGTATCGGGAAGCACCACGGGACGAGTCTCCATCCCCCATTTCGTCCGCACCGTGACCCGACCCGCCACAGCCAAGGGGCGATCCATCCAGGTAGCGCACAGCATGCCGCCGTACTTCTCCACAGCCAGACGGAGGGTGTGACCGTCGCAGAGCTCGGGATTCTCCTTGATCTTGAAGCAGGGGGAATCTCCGTGGGCAGCGGTGATCATGAAGCCACGGAAATCCGTGGTCATGGGGGTGCGGAAGGCGATGAGGGAGGAGCCGTTTCGGGTGACGTAGTAGCCGCATCCCGAGGCCAAATGATCAAATTTTCCCTCGCAAAGACGGTGATAGCCCGCGGCCTCCAGAATCTGCGCGGTATGCTCCACGGCCTGATACGCGGTGGGGCAGGCGGAAATGTATGTCAAAAGGGATTCGTTCATGATGTCATACTCCTTTCATGTGGGAAAATGTGGGGAAGATAAAAAACAAGGTTGAGTCAATCTACAGTCATTATACCATGCCGTAGCGGTTCTGTCAATCTATAATCGGTTTTTTACACACCGATGAACTGTGTTTCAAATTTGGGTTTGTCGGTGAGTTGAGGGCACGGCCTCCGGCGGCTTAGAACCTTTTTGAAAAAAGGTTCTAAGAACTCCAAAAACTTTCAAAAAGTATTGTAAAATAATCCTTTTTGAAAGTTTTGGGGATTCTTAAGGGACTTTTTCAAAAGTCCCTTAAGCGGGGGTCAGGGGCAGGGCCGCTCGTTCTGCTCGGTCGCCGATAAACCCAAATTTGAATTCCCGAAAGGAGGGATACCATGACCGAGCAGGAGATACTGGATCTATATTTTGCCCGTGACGACCGTGCCATCACCGAGACGGCCAACGCCCACGGCGCATACTGCTTCGCG
>JAZOOM010000360.1:0-1783 GCA_045655025.1 Eubacteriales bacterium
CTACACCGCCGCCAAGAGAAAACGCAGCGAAGACGCCTATTCTCCCGGCGGTAAGGCGGGTCTGCGACCCGACCGCGCCACCATCACCTATTGCCGCGCCATTCGCCGCGTGTGGGGTGACGTGGCCATCGCCATCGGCGGTCTGGAGGCCTCTCTGCGCCGCTTTGCCCACTACGACTACTGGGACGATAAGGTGCGCCGCTCGGTGCTGGTGGACAGCCGCGCCGACATCCTGACCTACGGCATGGGTGAGAACATCCTCCGCCGCATCGCCAAGCTGCTGGATAAGGGGGTGCCCATCCGCAAGATCCGCGACGTGCGGGGCACCTGCTACCTCTGCAAGACCGAGGAGCAGGATCAGATCCACTTCCCCGTAGCCGCCACCTTCAACTACGACGACCTCAAGACCGACAAGCGCAAGTACGCCGAGGCTTTTGGCGTGCAGTATAAGAACCAGGACGCGATTAATGGTAAAGCCATCTGCGAGATCTACGACAACAAGCTCCTGGTGCAGAATCCCCCCATGCCTCCTCTGGAGCGGGAGGAGCTGGATGCGGTCTACGCCCTCCCCTACACCCGCACCTACCACCCCTCCTACGAAAAGGACGGGGGCGTACCCGGCATCGAGGAGGTGCGCTTCTCCGTCACCCACAACCGCGGCTGCTTTGGCGCGTGCAATTTCTGCGCCCTGGCGTTCCATCAGGGACGTACCGTCCGCTCCCGCAGCATCGAGTCGGTGGTAGCCGAGGCCAAGCAGATCACCGAAATGCCCGACTTCAAGGGCTACATCCACGATGTGGGCGGCCCCACCGCCAACTTCCGTTACCCCGCCTGCAAAAAGCAGCTGGAGCATGGTGTGTGCGCCAACCGCAAGTGCCTCGCCCCCAAGCCCTGCCCCAATCTGATTGCTGACCACAGCGAGTATATTGAGCTTCTGAAAACCATCGAGGCTCTGCCCAAGGTGAAGAAGGTCTTCATCCGCTCCGGCATCCGCTTCGACTACCTGCTGGCCGACCCCAAGGACGATTTCTTCCGCAAGCTGGTGAAGGATCACGTGTCGGGTCAGCTGAAGGTCGCCCCCGAGCATTGCGCCTCCCCTGTCCTGCGTTGCATGGGCAAGCCCGACTTCCACGTGTACGAGACCTTCCGCAAGAAGTATTTCGTTCTCTGCAAGGAGTGCGGCAAGGAGCAGTACCTCGTTCCCTACCTCATGTCCAGCCATCCCGGCTCTACCTTGAACGAGGCCATTGATCTGGCCCTGTGTCTGAAGCGGGATCACTACGCCCCCGAGCAGGTGCAGGACTACTACCCCACCCCCGGCACCGCCTCCACCGTCATGTTCTACACGGGCATCAACCCCATGGACATGAAACCCGTCCACGTGGTCACCGACTACCACGAAAAGCAGCTCCAGCGCGCCCTGCTCCAGTTCAACCGCCCCGAGAACGCCGATCTCGTCCGCGAGGCGCTGACCAAGGCAGGTCGCACCGACCTCATCGGTTTTGGTGCCGAGTGTCTGGCCAAGCCCGCGGGAGGCGGCCGCCCCGCCCCCCACGGTAAAGCACAGGGGAACGGGAACGGTAAAGCCCCCGTCCAAGGAAGCGGTAAGGCACCCGCACAAGGGAACGGTAAAGCTCCCGCACAGGGGAACGGTAAGGCTCCCGCACAGGGGAACGGTAAGATGCCCGCCCAAAAGAGCGGAAAAGCCCCCGCCGCCAAAACCGCCAAGGGCTCTGCCCCCAAGGACAGCAGACCTGCTCCCAAGGGAGGGAGATCCACCCCC
>JAZOOM010000361.1:0-4189 GCA_045655025.1 Eubacteriales bacterium
CTTTTGCAAAAGGTTCTTGGATCTCCAAAAATCTTTAAATAACCATATTTATCAATATATTTTTGAAAGTTTTTGGTGTTCTTAGAACCTTTTTTCAAAAAGGTTCTAAGCCGCCGGAGGCCGTGCCCCCTCACCGACAAACCCAAATTTGAAGGTTTTCTATTGGCAATATGGAGAAAATGACGTAACCATCTTGACAAATCTCCCGAATAATTGTACAATAAGGGGAGATGTATATCTGTACCCGATACAATCGGGTGTGAATCTGAATGAAAGAGGAAATCCACTATGTCCACTCAAATCTCTGCTCACATCACTGAGGTCTACGAAAAGATCAAGAGCAACATCGGCAAGGTCATTGTCGGTAAATCCGACACCATCGACATGCTCATCGTATCCATGCTCTGCGGCGGCCACGTGCTGCTGGAGGACGTGCCCGGTACGGGTAAGACGGTGCTCATTAAGTCTCTGGCCGCCTCGGTGTCCTGCGAATATAAGCGTATCCAGTTTACCCCCGATCTGCTCCCCTCCGACATCACCGGTGTCAACTTCTTCAACATGAAGAAGTCGGAGTTCGAGTTCGTTCCCGGCCCCATCTTCGCCAATATCGTCCTCGCCGATGAGATCAACCGCGCTACCCCCAAGACCCAGTCGGGTCTTCTGGAGTGTATGGAGGAGATCCAGGCTACCATCGACGGTAAGACCTTCAAGCTGGCTCAGCCCTTCATGGTCATTGCTACCCAGAACCCCGTGGAGTCTATGGGTACCTTCCCCCTGCCCGAGGCACAGCTGGACCGCTTCCTCATGAAGGGTAAGATGGATTACCCCAACCACTCCGAGGGTGTGGACATTCTGGCTCGCTTCGATAAGGACAGCCCTCTGGAGACCCTGAAGCCCGTGGTCACCGCCGAGGAGCTGGTGCTGGCCATCCGTGAGCTGCCCAAGGTCTACATCTGCCGTGAGATGATGGGCTACATAACCTCCATCGTGGAGAAGACCCGCAGCTATCCCAAGGTGCTCCTGGGCGTATCTCCCCGCGGCGCGCTGTCTCTCATGAAGGCCGCTAAGGGCTATGCCGCCATCGCAGGCCGTAACTACGTCACCCCCGACGACGTCAAGCGCGCCGCTCACCCCGTTCTGGATCACCGTCTTACGCTGGAGAACGCTGCCCGCATCAAGAAGAATGCCGCCTTTGAGATCATCGAGGACATTCTGGGCTCGGTTACCGTACCCACCGAAGCCGTGTTTGAGGAGCGTTAATTATGCCTACAACAATCGTACCTGTCCTTGCCCTGCTTTCGGGCGGATCGGTGGTTGGCACGGCGGCGGAAAGCGCTATCAACGGTATCCTTGATTTCATTACCTCCCCCTACTTCACCGCCCTGATCGTGGTGGTGGCTATTCTGATCGTTCTCTGGATCCTTCTGAAGATCTACGGCTCCATGCGTGCCTCCCGATTGGGACGCATCATCTACGAGCGGCATTTCTCGGAGGAGGGTGTCTACGAGGGCGAGGAGGTGGAGCTCATTGAGATCATCCGCAACCCCGGCTTCTTCCCGCTTCTGGGCGTGGACGTGGAATCCTACTTTTTCAATGAGCTGGAGCTGGAGGAATACGAGCACGATGGATCCAGTACCATGCAGTACTGCATATCCCGCTTCAATCTCTGGCCCTACATGCAGATCAAGCGTCACCATCGCATCACCGCCAAGCAGAGAGGCCACTACAAGCTGCAAATCGCCACCATTTACGCCAAGAAGGGCCCCATTCCCATGGAGGCTCCCACCGAGCTGTACGTGTACCCCAAGGCCATTCCCCTGAATCTGCCTGCCCTTGCCGTGGGCCGTATGCAGGGTGATTTCGTTTCCAACCGTCCCCTGTTCTCTGACCCCTTTTCTCTGGCGGGCATCCGCGATTACCGCTTCGGAGATCCCGTTTCCCAGATCAACTTCAAGGCCTCTGCCCGCGTCCCCATGACCGGCTTTTCGGCCTCTCCCCTGAAGGTCAACGCGCGGGACTACTGTGCTTCCCGCAAGCTCATGATCTACATGGACTTCCATCTGCCCATGGGCAGTAAGATCGACGGCTTGGAGTACAACCGCCGCGCCGAGCGGGGTCTGTCCTTCTGTGCCGCTCTGATCCGCGATGCCATTTACGGAGGCTTTTCGGTGGGCTTTGCCGCCAACTGTAAGGCCATTGACGGTGAGATGTCCTCCCGCTTCCCCTGCGAGAGCTCGGACGCACACCTCATTGCCATCATGAAGGAAATGGCTCGCATGAATCCCACCGACGGCGCCTCCTTTGCCTCCCTCCTGGAAACCGATATCCGAGAGGGCATGCGGGACACCGAGGTCGTCATCATCGCCTTCGACAACAATGAGGACGTGCTGGATCGCATCTCCACGCTGGAGCAGTTCGGCAACTCTGTCCAGACCATCATTCTGGAGGGAGGTGACGAGGATGGCCGCTGATAAGAACGTCAAATTGACCGAGAGCGAGCTGAATGCCCGCTATACAGCCGCCGCCTACCGCTTTGCCAAGGCCTCCTCCTGGCGTGAATATCTGGAGCTGGCCGAGGAATTCCGCGCGTTGGATACCTACAAGGATTCTGCCGTGAAGTATTCCCAATGCGTGAAGGCCGCCTCCGCTCCCGCCTACCGGGAGATCACCGATGAGATCCGCACCAAGGGACGTGACGTGACCGCCGCCGAGTATCGGGAGGCCGCGCGGATCATGCAGATCATCCAGGACTACCAGGATGCCCGCGAGATCATGCGTGTGTACACCGTGAAGGCCAATGCCATGACCTACGAGGAGGCTATGGCCATCCTGTCCAATTCCGAGGCAACCACCGAGGAGCTGGGACAGGGCGTGGCACTGCTCAAGACCATCAAGGGCTTCAAGAACACCCGCGAGCTGATCGAGCGGTTTGAGAAGTACTACTTTGACCGTGTGTATAACGAGGCTCTGCACCTCATGGAGCATGGACACGTTTCCTCGGAGTTTGAGGAAGCCGCCGCCATGTTCGAATCCATCTCCGAGTATTCCGATGCCGCCCAGCAGGCCGCCGCCTGCCGCAAGATGGCCAACAAGGTTCGTCCCAAGGAGCGGAAGAAGAAGGAAGCTCCCGCCCCCAAGGGCGGTGACGAGGTGGAAAAGATCACCCGAAAGGACACCAAGGTCAAGACGGATTCCTCCTCCGAGGAGACCGCCAAGCCCAAGCGCCGCCGCATGGTGGATGACGAGACCCACAACTCTCTGGTAGAGGTATGGCACAACATCGACAAGCGCCGCATGGTGGAATTCATCGTCTGGGTGCTGCTCCTTCTGGGAGACCTGTATGCCTCCATCGTGCTGCCCAATCTGGAGGGTGCGTTCTTCGAGTCCAACCAGAATACCATCCGTGTCGTCACGGTACTGCTGGCCATCTTCATTATCACCATGGGCTGCCGCGCGTTCCTGCGGATGCTGACTGCCAGTATGCGCAAGAAGCTGGGTCAGGCGGCCGTCAAGTTCGCGAAGAAGCTGGCCGCGCCCATCCTCAAGGCGGTCAATAAGCTCCTTCTGTCCATCGGTATTGACCTGAGCCGCCGTAACCGTTTGGGCGGACGGGACGAGAGAACCTTTGTTTTCGACGACACCGAGAAGGTCAAGAAGACCAAGAAAAAGCTGAAAAATGAGCTGAAATGGGTGGATCAGACGGACAACGCCGCCCGCGTTCGCTTTATTTTCATTGACTACATGATCCGCCGCATCAAGAAGGGCTACTTCATGAAGCGTTCCATGACCCCCGCCGAGATCTGCCGCGAGGTTGCCTTGGAGGACGACGAGAAGGCATTGTTTGCCGTCTACGACAAGGCTCGCTACGCCGGAGCCCGAGGCGTGGAGGAGATCACCGACGCCATGGTGGGCGAATTGCAGCTGGTCAACCGTAAGCGGAATCAGTAATTGAATCATTTCACCGGAGGGACGAGACACGAAAATGCCGCGTCCCTCTTTTTTGGAAACAAAGAAAAAATAAATGGGGAGGTCGGCGTTTCAAATTGCTGTTTATCGGGCCGAAGGCCCGTCACGCCCGAAGGGCATCTCACGCCGCAAGGCATATCGTGTGCGAAGCACATATCGCGCCGCAGGCATCTCGTTCACCGTAAAAATGATTGAGCTTTTTAGCGAGATACCCCTTCGGGGT
>JAZOOM010000362.1:0-9217 GCA_045655025.1 Eubacteriales bacterium
TGTTTATACGCCATTAATGTGGGGCAGATGAGGGGAATATGTTCGGTTTTGGACAGGCAGATGATCGGTATAGGAGGGGTAAAGAGCCTTGTCTTATACAAGCCGGCTCGCTGCCCTCGCCGAGACAAGCACACGCCCGCACCACAACCAACGAAAAAGAAAAATCCAAAGCCGAGCGGTCGCGGAGTCGCCCGCTGAGCCGCTTGGGCGTACGTCCGCTGTACCCGCTCGGCGGCTTTTTGGATAGATTTCGTTTTTGACCGTTTGTCGTACCTCCGCCGGGTGGGATCGTCAGCCCTCGCATCATCACCGTCAGTCCTCGTGAGAAAACTGTCCAGTAGATCATCAAAATTCGCCAGCACCGTAAGTTGACATCCCAATTTCCGTGTGCTATCCTGTTTATGGACCATAAATGTGGGGGAAATGTTCGGTTTTGGACAGGCAAATGATCGGTTTTGGAGGGGTAGTGGGCCTTGTATCGTACTTGTGTTTGTGATATAGTGAGATCATCAAGAAAAACAAATTAGTCTTTCGCCTTTGTGGAGCGTAAACGAAACCGCCGTCGAGGTCAAGGGGGCGAAAATATCGCTGAAAAGCAGGAAATGACCGACAACAATGCAATATTTTCGTCTGTTTCCCTTGACCTCTTTGGGCGGTTCCGTTTGGGCCGCTCCCGTCGAAAGACAAATCTAAAGACTGATAAAGAAAGGAAAATTGAAAATGAAAACAGCAGTTATCTACGCAAGATACTCCAGCGAACGGCAGACCGAACAATCCATCGAGGGACAGCTTCGAGTTTGTCACGAATTTGCCGAGCGCAACGATTTGAAGATCATCGACACCTATATCGACCGAGCCATGACCGGCACAAATGACAACCGAGCGGCATTTCAGAAGATGTTGTCCGACAGCGATAAACCCCAGCCGTGGGAGATCGTATTGGTGTACGCCCTTGACCGCTTCGGTCGAAACTCCATTGAGGTGGCGGTCAATAAGCAGAGACTTCAAAAGAACGGCAAGATCCTGATCTCGGCCACCCAAAGAACATCAGTGAACATCGACGGTACGCAGAATTTGGACGGTATCATCCTGGAAAACGTCCTGATTGGTCTGTCCGAATACTACTCCGCAGAGCTGTCCCAGAAGATCCGCCGTGGCCAGAATGAGAGTCGATTGAAAGGCAACTTCGCAGGTGGCAAGGTGCCTTATGGGTACACAACGGCCAATAAGAAGATCATTATACACGAAGAACGCGCCAAGATCGTGCGGTGGATGTATCAATCCTATTCTACCGGCAAGATCGTGCGCGAGATCATCGAGGAGCTAACTGCACGAGGGGTCACACACATGGGAAAGCCTTTCAAAGCGAATACCATTTACAAAATCCTGCGGCTTGAAAAGTACATTGGCATATACCGCCACGGAGACGAGGTGTTTACGAACATTTATCCGCAAATCGTGCCTACCGAGCTGTTCAACCGTGTGCAAACGATGTTGGCAAAGAACAAAATTGGCTCATCCAGTCGAGAAGTGGTGTTCCTATTGAAAAAGAAAGTCATCTGCGGCATTTGCGGAAAGCCTATCAATGGCGAAAGCGGTACGTCGCAGAACGGGACGACCATGTATTATTACAAATGCTCCAATAGAAAAAAGCACCACTCCTGCTCCAAGGAAAGCATCAGGAAAGCCGACTTGGAGGAAATGGTGCTGAACACGACGCTCCTGCTGCTGAATAAGCCCGAAAATCTCTCTGTAATCGCCGAAGAGGTCATAGCCGTCCATCAGAAGCGCGCCAGAGAACAGGCCGTCCTGACCCTTCTACGTGACGAGAGAAGCAAGGCGAAAAAAGCGTTGGACAACCTCATGAAAGCCCTGGAAGCCGGAATCTTCACCGCGACCACCAAAGACAGAATCACCGAATTGGAGCTTCAGATCGACGAGCTGAACGGGCGGATATTGACCGAGGAGTGTAAGGAGGCCAATTTGCTCACCAAGGAGGATGTGGAGACCTTCCTGCTGGATGCGCTGAAAGCAGAACCTCAACTGCTGATCGACACCCTCGTGGACAAGATCATCCTGTATGATGACAAAATCGAGATCTACTACAAATACACACAAAACAATAATCCCGACGATTCTCACACCGAGGATCGTCGGGATTTCTGCTTGCCTTTTAGAAAATGGGTAGTGGTCACTGACAGGCATATCATCTATACCGCAGACCTTTGAGCATAAAGAAAAACCAGCCAAACCGTTTGGTTCGACTGGTTCTGCTATGGTGGAGATGAGGGGAGTCGAACCCCTGTCCGAAAACCGATCCATGCGACTTTCTCCGGGTGCAGCGTCTGATTAGATCTCCCCGTGGACGGCTTCAGGCGCAAAGCCGGACACAGGCAGCCATTTTGTGCGTGATCGGCTCAATGGCGAACCACCGATGCACGGGCACCGCTACATGACGTTCAGCCTCGGGTCGCGGTACTCCCGGGGGGAACGGGCGGCATTATGAGCCGCGGCACTGCCTAATTAGGCAGCCTGAGCAACAGAATTGTTGTCGTTTAATTTTAAAGGGTGGGCAGTTGACAGGATTACCCGGCCTGACCCGCTTATCACACTTCACAATCCCCGTCGAAACCGGTACACCCCCATGTATAAAAGGATAAAAGAGGTAGGCGTGAAAGGTATGTGGTGGAAGGCGTTTTTTGGATCGTTATTGCTTGTGGGTTAGTGGCGGTAGCTCTTGTCCTTCATGCGGCGCTCGATCTCGCGGTCGGACTCGGCCTTGGCGATGGAATCACGCTTGTCGTAGAGCTTTTTACCTCGGCAGAGACCCAACTCAACCTTGAGGCGAGAGCCCTTGAAGTAAACCTGAAGGGGCACGAGGGTATAGCCCTTTTGGGTGAGGAGACCGGAAATCTTCATGATCTCACGCTTATGCATGAGCAACTTGCGGTCACGAAGGGGCTCCCGATTGAAGATATTGCCGTGCTCATAAGGGCTGACGTGGATGCCGATGGCGTAGAGCTCGCCACCGATCACCTGGCAGTAGGAATCCTTCAAATTGATTCCGCCGCCGCGGATGCTTTTGACCTCGGTGCCGTAGAGCTCGATACCCGCTTCGTACTTTTCGTCCACGAAGTAGTCGTGCCAGGCCTTTTTATTCTGGGTGATGATCTTGATGCCGGTCTTGGTCTGCTCGGCCATGGGTTGAGCCCTCCTTTCTCGGGGTCTTGGGAAAACTGTGTGGGTTACTCGTTGACGTCGTTGTAGTAAATGTCCTCGTCGGGGAAATACATGTCCAAATACTCACGGGCGTACTCGATGATGTATTCGTCATCCACTTCCTTATTAATGAAGTACTTCAGGCGAGCGATCTTATCCTTGTAGGCGTCGATCTCTGCCTTGTACTCATCTGTCTGGGCTCTGAGCTGGTTGGTGACCATCAGGTTGGCGATGCTGATGATGAGGGCAGCGACCACCACGGAGGCCAGTGCCACCTTCATGAGCATGGATTTGCCCACCTGCTTCTCGATATCGGAGACCGGAGCGGGAGCGGACTCCGTCGGATCGACGACCGTGATTTCTTCTCGATCGGATTCAAAATGCTCGGCCATTGGTTGCTCCTTTCTGCGGTATCCGCACTCTTATACTTCCCTTCTCACAGCCGTTCATACAGCGGAGTCGGATTTTTTCTCCGATGGAGGGTCATCCTCCAGAACGTCAAAGCCTCGGGAGGCGGCCTTCGTTAAGGAGGCCACGCGCTTTTGCGTGCTCTTCTCGCGGAACCGTGCCGCCAGTCTGTCTCCCGTAACGCGCCACAGGGTCTTGATCAAAACGAGCAAAGCTGTCGCAAGCATTCGGATGGGGCAGAACACCAGCCTGACAATTCGAATCAGCATACGCTTGATCCCGGTAGCCAGCCTTGGCAGCAGCCGCACGGTGAGTAATCCCACCGTATGGCGGTAAACAAAAAATCCACCTGCCATTCCCAAAATTGCCGGGGAGCGAAGCTGTCCGTCGTTCGTATAGTAACACAGAAGAATGAACGTCACAGCGGTTATGAGCAAAAAGACCAGATCCCGCCAGAAAGTCAAAAAGCCTTTTGCGGTCAAAGAAGATCTTTTGGCGGGGGCGCTCTCTGCTCCTTCCGTTTTTTGGGGGAGAAGAAGAACCGCGGCCAGCTCGAGGATATCGTACACACCTCCCAGACAGAAGCCTGTCAAAGCGGCGTAGACGACCATCATAGCCAGCACGCGTTGAGATAGGTAGAGATCCAGTCCGCTCATAGACCGAACAGACGGCGGCGTCCTTTGGCGGAAGACCGTTGGGTGTCGGGAGTCTCGGCATCCTCGTAGAGCACACCGTTGAGCTGACCCGTGACGGCCACGGTGCCGTCCTTGGTATTGAGAACGTGGATACGGAGTCCCTCGCCCTCTAAATTGAGAACGCCGCAGGCCGTGACCAAGCGGACGTTGGTTTCATCAAAGCTGACCACGTCGGTCACACCGCTGACGGCGATCTCCCGACGCTCGTTAGCCACCAGGCTGTGCCCCTTCACCGGGGATTGTACGGTCTCGTTCATAACCCTGCCTCCGTCCATTGGGATTCTATGGAATCTTATGGGGGACGGGACAGGAATATGACGATGGGCGGGAGGTTTATTGCTCGATGACCTCGTAAAGAGTTGCAGCGGCATCTTTGCCGACCGTCTCTTTCACCTCCAGCACACGGATGCGAAGGGTGCGCGCACCGAAGGTAATCTCCAGGATATCCCCGACCTTTACGTCGTAGGAGGCCTTGGCGGGACGGCCGTTAACCGTTACGTGAGCGGCGTCGCAAGCGTCATTCGCCACGGTGCGCCGTTTGATGATACGGCTTACCTTCAGGTACTTATCGAGGCGCATATCAGTTCAGGTTCTCCTTGATGGCCTTTGCAGACACGAAAGCGAGATACTTGCAAGCGGGGACGGAAACGACCTCACCGGTCTTGGGGTTGCGACCCTTTCTCTCGGCGCGCTCGCGGACCTCAAAGGTACCGAAGCCGGACAGCTGAACCTTCTCACCTGCGGACAGGTTGGCAAGGATGGTCTCCTCAATGAGGTTCCAGGTCTCGGCGACCTGCTTCTGGGACAGCTCGCTCTTCTCTGCGACTGCTTTGATCAGTTGGCTCTTATTCATGGTAAAACTCCAATCTTGTTTTGTTTTTTGGGGTATCGCTATTATACCATATTGTTCTCAAAAATGCAATACCCCTAAACGATTTTTTTTGCAAAATCCTTCTCCGTTTTCAGAAAATTCCTCTCCCGTCTCCTCCGCCTCCCCCTCCTTCGACTTTTTCCCCTGCCATCTTGTGTAGAATCCTGTCAAAACGCTGAGAGCCGCATATACTGAGATTGGGGGACGGAATTCTCCCCATCCCCAATCCTTAAGGAGGTAGCTATCATGTCTGAAAATCGTTTCGTTCCCTGCTCTACCATGGGAAACGGCTGTGGCAAGGGCGGTGACGTACGGACCGTTTGTGTGGAGACCAACCGCATTCTGGACTCCTGCCGCGATCGGGACTGCTATGAGAACGTCCGCGTCTTTCTCACCGATCTGGGTCAGGAGATCATTGAACACACCACCCAAGTCCGTGTCAAGGATGCCTGCATCGCCTGGACCTACATCGGCATCGACCCCGTCCAGTTCAACCGCGGCTTCTACACCGTCCACATCCGCTTCTACGTCAAGCTCATTTTCGAGGCCTGCGTCTGCGTAGGCCGCTCCTCGGGGGCGCAGGCCACCGAGTTTGACGGCATCGCCGTGCTGGAGAAGCAGGTGGTGCTCTTCGGAGGCGACTCCTCGGTGAATATCTTCCGTTCCAGCGCCGACGGCTCTGCCTTCTGCGCCGAGCCCGAGCCCTGCTACAAGGAGCGAAGTGTTCCCACCGCCGTCGTGGAGGTCGTGGATCCCATCGTGCTGGGTGTCCGCGTTCTGGAGCCCTCCTGCCCCGAGCCCGTGTGCTGCTGCTGCTGCGCCTGTGACGTTCCCTCCACCATCGCCGGCTGTCTCTCTGCCCCTCTGTGCGGCATGGGCGGCGACCGCTGCGAGCATGACCGCTGCGACCACGGCGACCGCTCCGAGCGTCGTCTGGTGGTCTCCCTGGGTATCTTCTCTCTGGTACGGCTGGTTCGTCCCGCTCAGTATCTCATCAGTGCCCAGGAGTTCGTGATCCCCGATAAGGAATGTGTCTCCTCTTCCCCCGACAATCCCTGCGAGCTCTTCCGCTCCATGGCCTTCCCCATTGCGGAATTCTCCCCCGCTCCCATGCCCCTTCCCGTATCGGATCGGAACAAGTGCGGATGTAACGGATGAAAGTCGTCCCCCTCTGTGGGGTAACGCTCCGCTGACATCCGTGTCCGTGTAAGAGAAACGCAAGAAAGCACTTGTACCGTACGAAAACCGTACTGTACAAGTGCTCTCGGAGTTTTTACAAGAAGTTGGCTCGAATTACTGACCCGACATATCGGCGCGGTGCTTCTCCAGAAGCTTGGCGATACGGGTGTTGGGATCCAGCAGATTGGAGATGGTGGTATCGTGGTTAAGGGTGTCAATGATGTAGGCCACGTACTTCGCCATGTTGACCTCCACGTACCAAGGCTTCGTCAAGATTTCGGGCTTGCGGTAGGCCAGATTGGTGGTAAAGATCTTGTCGATGATGCCGTTCTCATAAGCCTCGTCGAAGGCGGCAAAGCCGTCGGTGAACAGGCCGAAGGTAGCGAAGTTAAAGACGCGCTTGGCACCGTAGACATTCTTCAGCTGGGTTGCCACGTCCAGGAGAGAGCCGCCGGAGGAGATCATATCGTCCACGATGATGACGTCCTTGCCGTTCAGATCCTGACCCAGGTACTTGTGCTCCAGAATGGGGTTCTTGCCGTTGATGATGGTGGAGTAGTCACGACGCTTGTAGAACATACCCACGTCTACGGACAGAGAGTTGGAGTAGTTGATGCAACGACCCATAGCGCCCTCATCGGGGGAGATCATGACCACGTGATCCTTGTCGATGATCACGTCGGGCACGTTCTTCACCAGAGCCTTGATCATCTGGTAGTTGGGCATAACGTTATCGAAGCCAGACAGCGGAATGGCGTTGGCCACGCGGGGATCGTGAGCATCAAAGGTGATGTTGTTGGAAACGCCCATGTTCACCAGCTCCTGGAGCATCATGGCGCAGTCCAGAGACTCACGGGTGGTGCGCTTGTGCTGGCGACCCTCGTAGAGCATGGGCATGATGACGGTGATGCGGCGTGCCTTACCGCCGATGGCGGCGATGATACGCTTCAGATCCGCATAATGATCATCGGGGCTCATGGGCACGATCATGCCGTGCATCTTATAGGTAACACCGTAGTTGAACATGTCGCAGACAATGTAGACGTCCTGACCGCGCATGGACTCCTTGATGAGGGACTTACCCTCGCCCGAACCGAAGCGGGGGCATACGACATGCGCCAGATAGGTATCCTCGGCACCGTGGCGTCTCCACTCCTTGAGGTATGCGTCAACACGCTCAACGAAGGCCTCACAGCCCTTCATACCGATAACTGTCAACTCGCCGTAAAGAGAATCTTTCATGTTTTTGAACCCTTTCTTATCTGTATTGTAGACAAAATTCGACCGTAAAAAGAGATTTTGGGGGTGTGCACCTCATAATAAGTCAAAAGGCCTTCCGCGCCATGCAGCGGGGGGCATGTCCCCACAGTATGCCGCGGAAGGGCTATGATATGATTACAGAAGCTTGACGAAGCGGCCGTAAGCCTCATCCCATGCGCCGCGGTCGGCGGTGGGAGCGTAATGCTTGACCTCAAAGGAGTTGGCGACCACCTGACGAGCCTCGGACAGATCCTTGATTGCGCCGACGGCCATCATCTGAGCCAGCAGGTTACCGATGGAGGTAGCCTCCTCGGGACCGGCAGAGACCTCCAGACCGCAAGCATCGGCGGTCATCTGGGACAGGAAGTGATCCTTGGTGCCGCCGCCCACCACGTTGATCATGGTGGCCTTCTTGCCGCGCAGAGTCTGGATATTCTCCACGGTGTGGCGGTACTTCAGAGCGAGGGACTCGTAGATGCAGCGAACGACCTCGCCCACGGTCTCGGGGACGTGCTGGCCGGTCTTGCGGCAGAATTCGCGGATCTTCTCGGGCATGTTGCCGGGGGTACCGAAGGAAGGATCGTCGGGGTTGATGAGGGACTGGAAGGGAGCGGACTCCTTAGCCCAAGCCTCCATCTGAGCGAAGCTGTAATCCTTACCCTCGCGCTTCCACTGACGGCGGGACTCCTGGATGATCCAGAGACCCATGATGTTCTTCAGGAAGCGGATGGTACCGTTGATACCACCCTCGTTGGTGAAGTTAGCGGCGCAGGTATCGTCGTTGATCAGAGGCTGAGGCAGCTCCATGCCCATCAGGGACCAGGTACCGGAGCTGATGTAGATGAAGTCCTCGGCCTGAGAGGGCACGGCCATAACGGCGGAGGCGGTGTCGTGGGAAGCCACGGTGTAGACGTTGATGTTGTTCTTACCCACCTCATCGGTGATGAAGGACTGCAGGGGGCCAAGCTTGGTACCGGGCTGCACGATGGGGCAGAACAGATCGCGCTTGATGCCCAGCTTATCGGTGAGACCGTAAGCGAAGTCACGCTTAGCGGCGTCCAGGATCATACCGGTGGAGGCGATGGTGTACTCGGTCACCATCTTACCGGTAAGGAAATAGTTGAGCAGGTCGGGGGTGAAGAGCATCTTCTCTGCTCTGTCCAAAATCTCGGCATCGTCACGCTTCTCGGCGGCCAACTGGTTCAGGGTGTTGAAGTTGATGGCCTGGATACCGGTCACATCGTACACTTCCTTAGCCGAAACGAAGGGCTCGGTGTACTCCGAAATACCCTCGGTGCGGGTGTCACGGTAGTGGGTGGGGTTAGCCATCAGGCGGCCGTTCTTGTCGATCAGACCGTAGTCCACGCCCCAGGTATCGATACCCATAGAGGTAATGTTGTCACCGTCGATGACGGTCTTGGTGATGGAGTTCTTGATCTCAAAGTAGATGCGAAGGATATCCCAAGTGAGGCGTCCGTTGACGAACATGGGATCGTTGGAGAAACGGTGATTCTCTCTCAGAGTCAGCTTCTCTCCGTCAAAAGTACCGACGATGCCGCGGCCGCTGGACGCGCCAAGGTCGATG
>JAZOOM010000363.1:0-2946 GCA_045655025.1 Eubacteriales bacterium
GAGCGGGGGTAAAGGGGGCGAAGCCCCCTTTACCCCCATCGTTGCCGCAGAGGGAAAGTAGGTGGCCTTACCCAGATAAACTGCAATTTGAAGGTTGACTGAATCGTTACATTGGACCTTATTCCGCTCTGAAAATGTTCAGTTCTCCTAACGAAATAAGGCATTCATCTGAATCTCCGTATAATAACCGGATATCATCTTCATGCAAAATAAAAGCTTCATCATTCGAACTGATTTTTGCATTGAACAATTTTTGAATCAACGAAATCTGTTTTGAATCTAAATCATAATAATCACGCCATTCGTTCATAGCCTCGTTAAAAGAGAGTAGATGCGAATGAATGATATGACCGCCATTTTCCATAATGGCATCAAAACACTGCACGCTGTTCAGTTTATCCCAGGTTCCCCAAAAAGCCGCCGTAACAACGGGTTTTACAGTACCGTCGACATCTTCTGATACGTATTGCAGGGCTTCATTTTCAGCAATTTCTCTGATTTCTTCAGGTGCTCCGTCAAAGAAGGCCAATGCATCCATGTTCCCATCTGCTTTGTCAATGGCTTGGAAAACAGCAATAACGTATTTATTGTGGAAAGTAATAGCCGCTTTGCAGCCCTGTGAGTCATTCACACAGTAATTTATACCATCCCACGAATGCTCGTGGTTCAATTCGGGATACATTCCTACAGCAACGGCATGAGTTACCGCCGCTTGCATACACCCCTCATATAGCTGTTTGGGATTTATGTTTATTTCGACCATGTTTCTTCATCCTCCGTCAAATTCAAGCTCATGCCATATTTTTAAAGCCGACATTGCAATCAACCCTATAGTTACCATTATAGCATATTTTTACGAAAAAAACAACCGTTCAGTACGACATAGCCTTTCGAAAAGCAAACCGAAAATCACCGTGGTATGGAATCGAGAATTTTTTTCAAGTTTCACGGAACAACTTGACAAAAGAGCGATTCCCGTGTATAATATATGCGGTATATTCAATAACGCTCCCGCACAGGGGAGCGGCAGGAAAGGGAACAAGAATATGGATTCTACCAAGCTCACCCAACTGAAGCAGGAAGCCGCCATGATCCGTCTGGGGATTCTGGACGGTACCCATGCCGCCGCCTCGGGCCATCCCGGAGGCTCGCTGTCCATCGCTGACATCATGTCTTACCTGTATTTCTCGGAGATGCGGGTGAACCCGGCAGACCCTAAGTGGGCCGACCGTGATCGCTTCGTGCTGTCCAAGGGTCACGCCGCCCCTGCCCTGTACGCTACCTTGGCTCGCAAGGGCTTCTTTCCCTTCGAGGAGCTGACCACCCTTCGTCACATTGATTCCAAGCTTCAGGGTCACCCCGATATGAAGCATATCCTCGGTGTGGATATGTCCACCGGTTCTCTGGGTCAGGGTATTTCCGCCGCCGTCGGTATGGCTTTGGCCGCTAAGGTGGATAAGAAGGACTACCGCGTCTACACCATTGTGGGCGACGGCGAGAGCGAGGAAGGACAGGTTTGGGAGGCGCTGATGTTCGCCGCCCGACACGATCTGGACAACCTGTGCGTGGTTATTGACTACAACGGCTTGCAGATCGACGGCCCCGTGGCCGACATCGTCAACCCCGCTCCCTTCGAGGGCAAGCTGGCCGCCTTCGGCTTCCACGTCATCACCATTGACGCTCACGACTTCGCTCAGATCGAGGCCGCCTTCACCGAGGCCAAGGCCGTCAAGGGCAAGCCCACCGCCATCGTGGCCAATTCCGTCAAGGGCAAGGGCGTTTCCTTCATGGAGAATCAGGTCAAGTGGCACGGCTCCGCCCCCAACGACGAGCAGTATGCTCAGGCCGTTGCCGAGATCCGCGCACAGATGTAAGGAGGATACTGTCATGCTGAATACCGGAAAAACCGTTGCAACCCGTGAGGCCTTTGGTAAGGCTCTGGTAGAGCTGGGCGCTGACCACGATTTCGTGGTGTTGGACGCTGACCTTGCGGAGGCTACCAAGACCTGCTACTTCGCCAAGGCCTACCCCGATCGCTTCTTCGATTGCGGAATCGCCGAGGGCAACATGATCGGCATCGCCGCCGGTCTGGCCGCCGCCGGAAAGACCGTCGTGGCCTCCTCCTTTGCCATGTTCGCCGCGGGCCGTGCCTTTGAGCAGATCCGCAACAGCGTTGCCTACCCCCATCTGAACGTGAAGATCTGCGCCACCCACGCGGGCATTACCGTAGGCGAGGACGGCGCGACTCACCAGTGCCTGGAGGATCTGGCCATCATGCGCGCCATCCCCGGCATCACGGTTCTGAACCCCTCCGACGCTACCGAGGCCGCCGCCGCTATGAAGGTAGCCCTGGAGACTGATGGCCCCTTCTACATCCGTTTCGGCCGCTATGCCGTTCCGGTGCTCCACAACGATCCCGACTACGAGTACCACTTGGGCAAGGGTGAGCTGATCGCCGACGGTGACGACGCAACCATCATGGCTACCGGTATGATGGTGGCCGTCGCCATTGAGGCTTCTGAAATCCTGGCCGCCAGAGGTATTCGTGTACGCATCATCAACATGCACACCATCAAGCCTTTGGACAGCGACATTGTATGCAAGGCCGCCGCTGAAACCGGTGCCATTGTCACCGCCGAGGAGCACAACGTTATCGGTGGTCTCGGCTCTGCCGTAGCCGAGTGCGTTTCTGAAAACTGCCCCGTTCCCGTAGTTCGCATGGGTGTGAACGACTGCTTCGGCCGTTCGGGCAAGGTTCCTCCCCTGCTGGAGGCCTACGGTCTCACCGCTGATGCTCTGGTCAACAAGGTCGTTGTCGCTCTGCAGCTCAAGGACAAGATGGCCAAGAAGGATTAATCAAATCAACGCTTGGAACCGCCTCCCGAGGGAGGCGGGTTCTTTTTGGGGAAGAAATTGCAAATTTGGGTTTGTCGGGGTGTTTAGATT
>JAZOOM010000364.1:0-4713 GCA_045655025.1 Eubacteriales bacterium
TGCGCCGACGGCTTCGTCATCGCCACCGTCCTGTGCGGCTTCTCCTCCACCCTCTTCACCGGCTTCTTGGAGGGACGCGCCTCGGGTGAGGCCGCTCCCCTCCTCATCAAGCTGGCCTTCGACATGGTGCTGGTCTTCACGCTGGCCGTGATCTACGGCAGCGGCGCGTCTCTGGCCAGCATCCCCGTGCTGTTCATGGAGCTGGGACTCTGGCTGGTGGATGCCAAGTGGAGCGAGATCCTCACCGAGGATCTGCTGAGACAGACGGCTATGGTAGGCAGCATCATTCTCCTCTCCGGCGGTGTCTGCCTCATGTACGGTAAACGCTTCCGCGCAGCCAATCTCATCCCGGCCCTGTTTCTCCCCTGCATCCTGACCCTGTCCGTCAACAAGATCACAGAAACCGTCGAGGAAAAAGTCAAGAAGGACTAATCAACCATTACGGAGGATATCATCATGGCAAAAGGAAAAAGATCCTACGCAAAACAACGGCGCGCCGAACAGGCCGAGCTGGAAAGACGTCGCAAATCGGGCTTTTGGGGCAAGGTAAAGAGCCTGCCTCGTCGCTATTTCATTGATGCCATGGGTGCCATGGCATTGGGTCTTTTCGCTTCCCTGCTCATCGGTACCATCTTTGACACCCTGGGCAACTACGTCCCCTGGGACGGCCTCAAGCTCATCGCCTCCTACGCCAAGTCCGCCACGGGCGCGGCCATTGGCGTGGCCATCGCCTACAAGCTGGGAGCTCACCCGCTGGTGATCTTCTCCTGCGCGGGCGTGGGTGCGCTGAGTAACGCCATGGGCGCAGTCATCTGCGACCATGCCCTCGTTCAATGGGCGGCTACCGCGACTGACGGCGAGGCAGGACATATCTTTTACAGCGCAGGCCCCGCAGGTGCCTTCTTCGCGGTCATCATCGCCGCCGAGATCGGTATGCTGGTCTCCAAGAAGACCCCCGTGGATATCCTCGTGACCCCCGTCGTCACCCTGCTGGCAGGCTTTGCGGGCGCGTGGATCTTCTGCCCCCTCGTCTCCTACGTCATGTACTTCCTGGGCATCTTCATCGCCTCCACCACCACCCTCTACCCCCTGTTCATGGGTGCCATCGTATCGGTGGTCGTGGGCATCATTCTGACCCTGCCCATCTCCAGCGCGGCCATCTGCGCCATGATCTTCTCCCCCGCCGCCATTGAGGTAGCCACCGCCAACGGCACGCTGGAGGGTCTTCTCCTGGCGGGCGGTGCCGCCGCCGTGGGCTGCTGTGCCCAGATGGTGGGCTTTGCGGTCTCCAGCTTCCGTGAGAACAAGTGGGGCGGTCTGGTATCGCAGGGTCTGGGTACCTCCATGCTCCAGATGGGCAACATCTGCCGCTGGCCCGTGATCTGGCTTCCCCCCACACTGGCCGCCGCCATCATCGGTCCCCTGTCCACCATGGTCTTTAAGCTGGAGTGCACCGGCGTGGCCGCCGGCATGGGCACCTGCGGTCTGGTAGGCCCCATCGGTGTCATTGCCTCCACCGAGCACACCCCTATGATGTGGGTGGGTCTGGTCGTCTGCTGCCTTGTCGCCCCCGCCGTCCTGTCCCTCCTGTTCTCCGAGATCATGCGTAAGCTGGGGTGGATCAAATTTGGGGATATGAAGCTGGCCGAGTAAAGTACATACCCTTTCCGACAAAAAACACGCAGACCCGACATTCCCGGGTCTGCGTATTTTTTTGCGGAGAGATCTCCGCTGTGAGCCATATTCCGTTTCAGGCTGATACAAGACAGGAACGTGAGCCGCCCATGAGCAGCTCCTCAATGCCGATGTTCAAAAGCTCTGCCAGATCGTCCAGAAAGACCAGATCGGGGCAGGCAAGACCGCGCTCCCATTTGGAGACGGCCTGGGGAGAGACCCCCATGTGAACAGCGACTTGACCCTGCGTCAGCCCCAATACCCGCCGTCTGGCGGCGATACGGGAGCCCAACTCTTTGGGATGAATCATGTAAGCACGTTACTCCTTTTTGCATAATGAATATGCGGGTTACGGACAGGAAGACTCTGAAACCTCCCACCCAAAACGATCTACCCTGCCCCGCGCCCCACGGAGATCCGCAGGGCGGGGTCAGAGTCGGATGTGCTATGATGATCCTTGATTGCGTTTTGCGTTTCGTTTGCGATTCGGCTCATTACGTCCCCAAGGACATCAGCCGCGCCAACCCGTGAGGCGCGGGTCACAGCATCCGAAATTTACCGAGTTAGTCATATATAACTCCGCCTCCTTTCTTTCTGACCTTACCGCCCGACTGTGCACCGCCGACCGTTGGGGTCGTATATTTCACGTCTCCGTGATGGTCTCATTATACCACAGACTCTTTCGTTTGTCAATCAACCTGTGGTTTATTTCAGGAAGAAATGTGGAAGTAGTTGACAGACGAGTCATCCGTTCGGGATCACCAGCCATATGCCTTATGAAGAACCCGAACCGCATTTTTTACACGGGACGAATTCATGAAGGAGGTATCCTGCTCTCCGGTCTGTAAGGGCATGGCAAAATGCTCCATCAGGTACTTGTTCGCCATTCCTATGTCATGGTTGGTGTCGTGAATGATGCGGAGCATGGCCAGATCTTTTCGGACACCGCTACTGTCCTTACCGTAGACCCCCATCACGGCGCGGTTGTAATCCTCGTGAGAATTCTGCGAAAAATAGGCCAGCAGCTCGGCTACCTCACCGCACATCTGCTTGTTATCCTGATTGCACCACAAGCCCATATAGGTGTTCACGTGCAAGGATATATACTCGCTCTGCGCCTTGTCATACTTAGGCAACGGCAAAACACCGAAGGGCTTGCCGTAGGCATCACGTGCTAAATCGCGTGTCAGGCGGGTATCCATAAGTACCTCGCCCTGCTCAATGAAGGGTGTATCTCTGTCGTCGAAGGTCAAGCGGTTCACGCGGTCACTTGAGATCAGCTCCAGCGTTTTCTGATACAGGGGCTCCAGCACCTCCTGCCGTTCGGAAAAATTGAGGCTTTGGGTGTATCCGCCGTCAATCTCTACGGTGTCCATAACACGGAAGCCCACGGCTGACAGATAGACGTCGATCCCCTCAAAATTGTGAACGGAGAGACTGCCATTGATGCTCGCGGTCTCATTCAGAACCGCCATAAGGGTGTCGATCGTCCAATCTCCGCTCTCTACCAAGGCGTACAGATCCCGTTGAACGGGTGCCGCAGCGTAAAGGAACTTATTGTATGCAATGGCATAAGCGTTGGGGGGAATGAAGCTGTTATAGGCAATGTAGCTGTGGCCGCCCTGGGTGTGGGTATTCAACAGATCGCTGTCCCAATAATCAGCCTCGGTACGGATGGCCTCCAGAGTATCCCAAGCCGTCATGTAGGCGGAACCGCTTCCGCCCATCCGCGCCAGAACCTCGCCGGAGGCTATGAAAAAGTAATTGTCATCGTCCCATGATCCGCTCATTTTTCCCATAGTGTCCAGAACCGCGTTGTCATCCTCCCGTTCCATAAGGCCAATCTTTACCCCCAGGTAATCCTCAACCTTTCGGATGCGCTCGTACAGATCGGCGTTCAACGCCGACGCCCCCGCGAAAACCATATCCTCGGGCAAATAGGTAAATCCCTCACCCATACGATCCTTTCCGTAGATGATGCCTACACCCTGCCCGTTGTAGTTCTTTCGCTGGATATACGGATGATCCCCATCGATGGCTTCGGTCTCCACGTCTGTTTCGGTGTTGTCTTGTTCGGTATCGCCGCTCTCCCACAGGGTCTCTTCCGCAGGTGGTTGGGTGTCCGTATCAGGGTCGCCGCCCCATCCCGCGATGCCAAACCCCACAGCCACGGCCACGGCAACAGCTGCCACAGCTCCGACAGCCGCAATAAAGGCAGGCTTGGTCAAAAGCCGTCCGAGAGTCGTCTGCTTAAAGCCCTTCTTGGGCAACGGCGCAGGAATAACAGCGGGAATGATTGCCTCGGTCACGTATTCATCGGCAATACGACCGAACAGCTCAAAATAAGCAGCGTTTCTCATATCCGATACCCCCTTTCGGTGAGGTAAGCCCGCAAGGCCTCACGGGTTCGCTTCAGCGTAACCGACACGTGGTTGGCTGTCAAGCCGTAGGCATCAGCCAGCTGCTTGACCGAATAGCCGTGCCAATACCGCCCCACCAGCAGCTTGCGGGGAAGAGGCTTCAGCGTTCCCAAAAAGACGTTGAGCAGGTCGGAGATGGGATCGTCCTCCCCCAGCGTATCGGGATCGGGGAGACATTCCTCCAGCTCCTCCAGCGAAAGCTCAAAGCCGTCCCCCCGCGCCCGAGTCTTGTGACGGCTGCGGTAACGGTCTAAGGACAGATTGCGGGTAATGCGGCAGAAAAAGGCCCGCAGATTCCCCGGCCGCTCGGGCGGCATGGCGTTCCATGAATGCAGCCACGTGTCGTTGACACATTCCTCAGCATCCATACGGTCGGATAGAATGTTCATGGCAATGCTATGACAAAGTGCCCCGTAAGCGCGGTCACTCTCAGCAATAGCCTGTTCATTTCTCTCCCAGTAGAGGTCAATGATCTGTTCATCTTGCATGTTGTGAATAAGCTCCTTTCAAGAAACGAGAATTCAAATTGCTGTTTATCGGTGCGAAGGGGCACGGCCTCCGGCGGCTTAGAACCTTTTTGAAAAAAGGTTCTAAGAACTCCAAAAACTTTTAAAAAGCA
>JAZOOM010000365.1:0-10169 GCA_045655025.1 Eubacteriales bacterium
GGCTACGGCTCCGACGAGTACACCGCCTCTGCCCGCGAAAAAATCAAGGCCGCCTGCGGCTGTCCCGAGGCCGACGTGTGGTTTCTGACGGGCGGTACACAGACCAACCAGATCGTCATCGACACCCTGCTCGCAAGCTACGAGGGCGTGGTGGCCGCCGTGACGGGGCATATCGCCGCCCATGAGGCAGGTGCCATTGAATTTACGGGGCACAAGGTGCTGACCATCCCCCAGTACGCGGGGAAGATGAAGGCCGCCGATCTCAAGGCGTACTTGGTGACCTACCACGAAGACGAGTCCGCCGAGCACATCGTCCGCCCCGGCGCGGTCTATATCTCTCACCCCACCGAGTACGGCACCCTGTACACCAAGGACGAGCTGACCGCCATCCGCGAAGTCTGCGACGAGTATGAGATTCCCCTGTTTCTGGACGGCGCCCGTTTGGGCTACGGTCTCGCCGCCCCCGATACCGACGTGACCCTTCACGACCTGTGCGACCTTTGCGACGTGTTCTACATCGGCGGCACCAAGGTGGGCGCCCTCTGCGGGGAGGCGGTGGTCTTTGCCCGCCGCAAGGCTCCCAAGCATTTCCTGTCCATCATCAAGCAGCACGGCGCGCTGGTGGCCAAGGGGAGACTCCTGGGCATCCAGTTCGACACCCTGTTCACGGATGACCTGTACATGACGGTCAGCCGTCACGCCATCCGCATGGCCGAGCTGATGCGCTCCATCTTCCGTGAGAAGGGCTATGAGTTCTTCATGGAGACCACCACCAATCAGATCTTCATCACCCTTTCTGATTCGCGCAAGGCCGAGCTGGAAAAGGCGTGCGTGCTGAGCTTCTGGGAGAAGCCCGACGCCACCCATACCGTGGTGCGCTTCGCCACCAGCTGGGCCACCACCGAGGAGGATATTCGCGCGCTGGAGGCCATTCTGTGATCCTGCAAATCACGGCTTCTTGTGCAGTGGGGATGCACGTATTTCCCGGCTTTTTGCCCTAATTTCCCAATTCCTCTTGACATTATCCCTATGAAAGAGTATAATGTAGATAATCGGATGGATGTATCCATCCGCAAGACGAAATTTCAAAAAGGAGAAACATTATGAAGAAGCTTCTTTGCCTGCTTCTGGCCTCTCTGATGATGCTGAGCCTGGTAGCTTGCGCGACAGGCGGCGACGATCCCTCGGGTGACGAGAGCAAAAACAACGGTACCGCCAACGAGCAGGAGACTGCCGACCCCGATTACGTGTGTGACCTTCCCGCGAATCTGGACTACAAGGGCGAGACCATCGGTATCCTCTACGCCGACGTCAACAACAAGGGCGACGAGATGATCAGCGAGAGTCTGGGCCTGGGCGTGGTGTCCGATGCCGTCTACGAGCGTAACCTTGCTGTGCAGGATATGCTCAAGGTGACCTTTGAGTTCTTCTCCGAGGACGATGCGACCAAGGTCGCCGATACCATGACGCTGGATATTCAGGGCGGTCAGGGTGACTACGATCTGGTAGTCAACGGTACCTACAAGGCCATCCAGCCTGCTATGGAGGGTAAGTACATCAACCTCAACGTGCTGGATAACATCAACACCGATAAGCGCTACTGGACGCAGGGCTACAACGACATGGTGACCTTTACCGATGCCAACATGCAGTTCCTGGCCTCCGGCCCCATCGCTATCTCCATGTTCCGTTTCATGTTCCTGACCCTGTATAACAAGACCCTGTTCAACGATAACAAGATCCCCGACCTCTACGAGACCGTGAAGGCCGGCGAGTGGACGCTGGACTACCAGCTCTCCATCGCGAAGGATCACTACGTGGACAAGGACGGCGACGCCAAGGCCTCCGTGGGCGACTTCTACGGCTTCGTCACCGGCGATACCATCTCGGTTGACCCCTACATGGTGGCCTCCGACATCCACATGATCACCAAGGATCCCGACACCGGTGACATGATTTACAACGCCGCCGCTGTGGCCGATCTGTCTGACCTCTGCGATAAGCTCCATCTGCTCTACCAGAATGAGTCTACCTACGTCTACAAGGGTGCTACCAACGATGACGTTCCCTACAACTTCATCATCGACCACTTCACCGACGGCAATGCCCTCATGATCACCACCATGTTCCTGAAGATGGAGACCAACTATGATGCGCTGGCCGCTCTGTCCTACGGTATCGCTCCCATGCCTAAGTTTGACACACTCCAGGAGAGCTACTACTCCTACGTGCAGGATCAGGTGTCCTGCTTCGGTATCTCCGCCGTGGTGGGTGACACCGACCGTCAGGAGATGCTGGCCGCCGTGCTGGAGGCTATGGCTTATCACAGCTACAAGCTGGTTCGTCCCGCTTACTACGAGACCGCTCTGTCCGAGCGTTACATGCAGGATCCCGAGTCTAAGGAAGTGCTGGATATGATCTTCGATACCCTGTACTTTGACTTCTCCTCCACCTGCTCCAACGTGTTCACCTCCTGCGTCATCCGCGACAATCTCCGCCCCATCCTGAGCGGCAGCAACAACCGCCCTGTGACCTCTACGACCAAGTCCTGGCAGAAAATTGTGGAAAAGCACCTTGGATCCTACAACGAAAAGCTGGAGAGCATCAAGCCCTGATCGGCGCGCTCCTACATAGAAAAACCCCGCAAGCATTTGCTTGCGGGGTTTTTTGGGGCTTATCGGGATCCGTTCAATCGCTTCTGCTCTTGTATTTTTCATTTTATATTTTACCCGTGTCCTGCCGTCAGCCATTGGTCACGCTCGGTGGGGGCGTTGCTCCCTTGGGCGGCGGACAGGCGCTCACGGCAGTAGGGAAGCACCCCCGACTCCTCCAGAGCCTCGCGGTCGAACTTGACCAGCTCAATGATATGGGGGCAGGTGGAGGCATCCTCGGCGGTGGCGCGGGGAATATCCGAGAAGAACAGCAGTACGCGGGGGTGGTAGAGGCTGTACCGCCCCTTGTGAAGCACCACGGCGGTGCCCCAGTCCCGCACGTCCTCCCAACGGAGCAATTCGTGTTCCCCCGCCCGCTTGTTGCGGACGCGGATGCCCTCTTTTGTGACGGTGAGACGGCACCGCCGCTCACGGATGACGGCCTTGATGCCTGCGGCGTAGAGGAGGGCGCAGCCCGCCAGCATGAGGAGAGTCTCGGGGAGATAGCGGGAGGAGTCGGAGAGGGTCAGGATCAGGGCGAGGGTGGCGACCACCAGCACGATGGAGGAGACCACCGTCTCCGAGGGGGCGTGGCGGAGGGTGAAGCCCTCGGGGTTCTTTTCAATCTTCATGGCGTGCCCCATTCATCAAATGCTCCTGAAACGCCTCGGGGGCGTCCTCCCCCAGACAGGCCTTACAAAAGGTGAAGAGCCCCGCGCGAGACAGGTCTGCCTGATCGGCGGCGGAGAGTCGGATCATGACGGCCTGCTTATTCTGCGGGATGTTCTTGGTTTCGGGAGCTATGAGGCCGAGCTCTGTCTTGGAAAAGTACAGAATGGTGGGGCCGTTCTCGCTGACGGGCATCTGGGAGGAGAGCCCCCAATCCCGCACCTCCGACCAGCGGATGCTCACGCCCTTGCGGTACTTGTAGCGCAGATGGACACCGTCACGGTCGATCTCCAGACGGCGGCCTGCCATGAGGTAGACCAGACTCAGCATACCCAGGATCTGACAGAGGATGCAGAAGCCCACCAGAACGATGAAGGTGGTTTTCATTTCCTTTTCCACAAGGGAGGTGGCGAAACAGAGCATGACGGCGGTCAACAATATCATGGGAATGGTCATGACCAGCAAGGTGCGGAGGGTGTTGGTATGGAGAACGTGGCCGCGCTCGGTGCGCTCGTGTGTGAGGGATGCCATAATGCGCTCCTTTCGGAAGTATTTGGGGGAATATCGGGATCAGATCAGACGCCGCTTTTCAGCGATCCGTTGGCCGTCCACGATGATGTAGCTGAAACCGTCCTCGTCCAGCCCCGCGTGGATGCGGTGGCCGTCCAGCGTCACGGTCAGGTCGTGGGGGAACTCCAACGCCGCCTTCATCTCGTCATACACGATGCCATTGACCACCAGCTCGTTGACCTTCCTGACCCGACGGTAGCAGATGCGGAATTCATATACGGTAGCCTCCAGCAGAACGCGGTGCTTGACCTCCATGTCTGCCCGGCGCAGACCCGTATCGGGAAGCCCCGCGTCGGCGGTCTTTTTCTGCTTTTTGCGGCGGGCTTCGCTCCGCTCCTGCTCCTTGCGTTGGGCGAGCTGCGACCATACGCCGTAGAAGCCGATGGATATCCCCGCAAAGATCGCGAAGCCGCCGATGACCTTGTAGCCGATCACGTAACGATCGATGGCGACCTGTGATTCCTCGAAGTTCATAAGCTCCTCGGTCTCGGTCTTGATCTCAATGACGTAATCGGTGTGGGGATGCACCAGGATCCACAGCTTGGTACCCGCCTCCAACGACTTCATGGTTTCCTGAAAGGCGTTGGTCTCGGTGTGGGCGTAGACATCGAAGCTGGAGCCGTTGGTGAAGTGGATAGTGCGGTAATTGTCCCACACCTCGTATTCCGCGAACTGCCCCTCATAGGCGATGGCCTCCTCACGGGAAACGGGGGTGGTGTTCCCTTGGAGGAGGATGAACAGGATCCCAAAGGCTACCGCAAACACTGCGAATCCCAGCGTGGCGGGGAGGGACTTGGTGACGGCGGTAAAGAGGGGATCGGGGGTGTAGGCACCTGCGTTCCTCCCCTTTGAGGGCTTTCTTTTTGCGCTTTTCTTCATGGTGAGTCCTTTCTATGGGGCGGGGGCGGCTCACGCATCCTCCGAGGATCCCTTGAGGCCGTCCACTACCGACTTGGCGTAGACGTACTTGCTGTTGTAGTTCACGGCCAGATCGTTGGTGGCCTGCATAACGAGGTACTGGGCGTACCAGATGAAGATGCCCCAGGTGAACATACCCACGATGCAGAGCGCCAGCACCTTACCGCCGCTGATGTCCACGGCCACGCTCTCGCGGACAGCCGCGCGGGACAGGCGGTCAGCGGCCTTGAACCACCAGAAGACGGGGAACAGACCGCAGGTGACCAGCGTCAAGAGGATGTAGAGCAGGATGCCCTCGTTGTTTTTTCCGTCGTCCTTGCAGAGAGTGTTGATGTCACGGGTCCAATGGTGGAGGTACCAGAGCTCGTAGATGCCAAGGGTGACGATGGAGAGGAGGAGGAGCTTGAGGAAGGAGCGGTCGTCTTTGATGGGGGTGGGGTGCATGGTGGAGGTTCCTTTCTTATGTACAATTTTTATTCTTCGTCGGAGAGGTGCTTGCGGATATACTTTGTGATGCGGGAGGCGGCAATCTCGGTTTCGTCCTTTGGGGAGATCTCCATAAAGACGGATCTTCGTCCCGTGGTCTGTCCCTTAACGGGGGAGAAGTAGAGATAGGAGGCTTTTTGTCGGTGATAGCTCCGCCCGAAGCTATGCGTGACGGTGCCCCATGCCTTGACCTCTTTCCACGGAATATCCCGCAACAGACGGCCAAGACGGTACAGGCGGACACCGTTCTCGTCCATGACCACGCGGCGGAAGGGGGCGAGCAGGAGGAACAGTCCCAGCCCCGACAGGAGCATACCGCCGATGATGCAGAGAGATTTGCTGTCTTTGGCCATTTCTGCGGAGGTCAGAGAGAACACGCCCAGTGCCAGAAAAAAGGAGGATAGGAGAATGTAGCCCACGCGGTTGGCCGTCGAGGGGCGCAGAATATAGCCCGTGTCAGTCTTTTCAATGCGGATCTGCTTCATGGACGGTTCCTTTCTTCGAGAATTACAGGGCGGTGATGAAAAGTACGCATAGATACCCAACGGTGACGACTGCACTCACCGCGCCGAATAGAATGGCAAGGAGGAAAAAGATCTTTGCCAGTAACAGACAACGGCTCCGATATTCGCCCTCACGTCCTTTCCGAACCAGATGATACCACAGGCTCAGATTCAACCACGTGGCCTTTGAAAAGCGGGCGGATAGGATGTGGAGTGCGGACATACAAGCCATGAGAACCGAAACGGCAGCGGAAATGAGGGGGACGGGACGGGGAACCAGCGTCATCAGGAACAGATCAAAAAGCATGATGCAGATCGAAAGGATGGCGACTCTGCCCATGCGATTGTCTGAAACGGGACGGAGGAGAGCGGCGAAGCGGTTGTTTTCCATGGTGTGGCTCCTTTCTGTTTATGAGCTTATCGGTTCACCTCGGCCATTTTCCTGCGGCAGAAGGTGATAAGCCCCGATTCGCGGATGGCCTGCTCGTCGGCAGGGGTCAGCTTGATGAACACCTTGTTTTCCATGCTCACGGGCTTTTCCTCTGTGCTTGCGTAAAAGGTAAGGCGGTCAGTCGTTCCGTATCGATATGGAACGGGAATCACGCCGATGCCAAAGGAGCGGACGTATCGCCAGAGAATACTGTGCTTGACGCGACCAAAGGAGTAGCGGTGAACACCCGTCTCGTCAACGACGATGCGGTAACTAAAGGACAGGCAGTAGAGGTAGACGGAGACAGCCGCGAAAAAGGCCATGAACAAGAACGCCATCACCAAGGTGAAGACGTCGCGTTCCGCGAAGAACGGAAGAGAGATTCCAAAGGACAGAAAAAAGACACACAGGACAAGGGTCAATGCCTTTACAGCCTTACTCTGCCGCAGAACGTAACTCTCGGGATTTTTTTGAATGTCGGTGTATCTCATGGCGGGCTCCTTTCCATGTATCAGCTTCCAATTTCAGAACCACCGCAGCTTCTTGGCAACCCGCTTGCCGTCAAACGTCACGTAACTGAACCCCACGCCGTCAAAGCCCACGCGGATATCGTGTCCCTCCACAATGGCGCAGAGCTCGTGGCTCGTCTCCACAAGGGCCGTCATCTCATCGTAGACCATGCCGTTGATCACCAGCTCGTTGGTCTTCTGCACGCGGCGGTAGCAGATATGGTATCCCCTCTCCGTGTGTTCCAGCAGAATGCGGCACTTGACGCTTGTGTCGGCAGGACGCAACGCCTCGTCGGTGCGGTCGGGATCCAGGGAGATGGCCATGCGTCGCTCTGCGTCTGTCTCGGCACTCTCCCGCGCGGCTTCCTTCTGAAACCACAGATTTGCAAAGAAGCAGAGAAGCCACACAACCAGGAGCACAAGTCCCACGTTCGTGATCTGCCGCGTTGTGAAGGGAATCTGCAAGGACACCAACAGTTCATCCATTTTAGGGTATCCCATAATCTCCAGTCCAAAGTCGAACAGACAGTAAACAGACACGGGAAAGAGCAGAACCGCAACGGCTATGCGGAAAAATTCTCTCCAAAATTTCTTCATGGCAGGCTCCTTTCGGTTTATGAGATTCAAATTAGAAAAACGCAAAGTTACAAGATACCGAGATACGAGATACAAGATATCCGACACGACACACGAAACGGCCTGCCGTATCTTGTATCTCGTATCTTTGTATCTTCCAAAAATTTCCCCCTCCCCCAATATGGGAGAGGGGGCGTCGGCAGGGTATCACCCCACCGTTATAGGACTATGTAGGAATTACTTCTTGTCATCCTCGGCCATAGCAGCAGCCTTGCCACCCATGAAGCCGGAGATCATGCTCTTGACGTCCAGACCCGTAGCCTCGGACAGACCCTCCATGACCTGGTTGGAGGACTGCATGACGTCACGGAGGAGCTTGGTGGAGTTGCCGTCTCCGTACATGACGATCTTGTCGGTCTGGGCCAGAGGAGCGGCGGCGTTCTTGACCACCTCGGGCAGGGCGGTGAGGTACATCTCCAGCACGGAGGCCTCGCCCATCTTCTTCTGAGCCTCTGCCTTCTTCTCGATGGCCTCTGCCTCGGCAAGACCCACGGCGCGGATACCCTCGGCCTCCTTCAGCTTGGCGAATGCCTCGGCCTCTGCGATGGCGCGCTTGGCCTCAGCCTGACGCTCCTGCTCGTACTTCTCTGCCTCTGCGGCCTTCATACGGGCGAGAGCCTCCTGCTCCTGCTCGTAACGCTTTGCCTCGGATTCCTTCTGACGGCGGATCAGATCGGCCTCTGCCTTCTTCTCGGCCTCGTACTTCAGAGCGTCGGCCTTCTTCTTGATCTCTGCATCCAGCTTCTTCTCCTGCAGGGCGATCTCCTTCTCGAAGAGCTCGGCTTCCTTCTCTCTGCGGGCGATATCGGCGTTGGCGGAGGTGACCTCGATGGTCTTTCTCTGCTCCTGCTTCTGGATATCGTAGGCGGCGTCGGCCTCTGCCTTCTTGATGTCGGCGTCCTTCTTCAGCTCGGCCTCACGGATGGCCAGAGTGGTGTTCTGCTCGGCAATGCGCTGGTTGGCCTCCACGGCGACCTTGTTGGCGGATTCCTTGGCGTTAGCCTCGGCGATGGCGATATCGCGGGCGGCCTCGGCCTTGGCGATCTGGGCGGCCTTGCGGATCTGCTCCACGTTGTCGATACCCATGTTCTCGATGGTACCGGCGCCGTCCTTGAAGTTCTGGATGTTGAAGTTGACGATCTCAATACCCAGCTTCATCATGTCGGGAATGGCGTTCTCCTTGATCTTCTCGGCAACGACCTGGCGCTCCTGCACCATTTCCTTCAGACCCACGGAGCCCACGATCTCACGCATGTTACCCTCCAGCACCTGAGTGACCAGGAAGATGAGCTGGCGCTGATCCATACCCAGCAGAGCCTCGGCGGCCTTCTCCAGCAGGACAGGGTCAGAGGAGATCTTGATGTTGGCCACACCGTCCACGGTGACGTTGATGAACTCGTTGGTGGGGATGGCTTCGGACGTCTTGATGTCTACCTGCATGACGTCCAGGGAGAGCTTATCCATACGCTCGATCAGGGGGAGGCGGAGACCCGCGCGGCCGATCAGGATCTTCTTTTTCTTGCGAAGACCCGAGATGATGTAGGCCTTGTTCGGGGGGGCCTTGACGTAGGATGCCACAAAGAAGATCAGCAGCACCGCGGCGGCAACGACACCGATGATGATGGGGGTCGTGCTCGCCATAGCGAAAAGGGCGGTTGTAGGAATAAGCATTGTTATTTCCTCCTTGAAAAATATACACGGCAGATCTACACGAGGGTAGAATTCTGTTTGTGTTGTGATTACATTATATCACGCGGTCACGTGATTGTCAATAGTTTTTGCTTGAATTTACATATTCTTCACATTTTTAACAATGGCCGCGTTGTTCTAAAGGAATTTGTGAGGTTTAAACAAAAGCGACTTGACAAACGCGGGGAGATGGATTATAATAAGGTGAGAAAATTGCTGTTTAACGGGGGCGGCAGGGCACTGCATGCCGAGCAAGCTCGGCGGCACCCGCCAAGAACCTTTTGCAAAAGGTTCTTGGATCTCCAAAAATCTTTAAATAATCATATTTATCAATATGTTTTGAAAGTTTTTGGGGTTCTTAGAACCTTCGCAAACTTTGCCGTAGGCAAATTTGCCCCGAGCGTAAGCGAGGATGTTTTCAAAAAGGTTCTAAGCCGCCGGAGGCCGTGCCCCCAACTCACCGACAAACCCAAATTTGAAAACCAAACAAACCTTCTCCTCACGCAAAGAAACACCGCCCGGCCATTTTCGGCACGAGCGGTGTTTCTTGCTGATTCAGTTGCGAATCGCGTTGCTTCTCGCAATTAAGCGTTCAGGGCGTTGAGAGCCTTGGTGAATGCGCTCTTCTTGTGAGCAGCAGCGTTCTTGTGGATGATACCCTTAGAAGCAGCCACGTCGATCTTCTTGACAGCGGCCTTGTACAGCTCCTGAGCGGCAGCCATATCGCCGGCGGCCAGAGCAGCCTGGTACTTCTTGATGTCGGTCTTCATCTGGGAACGGAACATCTTGTTCTGAAGGGTCTTGGTCTCAGTTACCTTCACGCGCTTCTTAGCAGACTTAATGTTCGGCATGAGTTTGTCCTCCTCTTAGCATAAATTTATGCTCCAACCTTGCCTCATCTGAGAGGGTATGTGACAAGGCCACACATATACGCATATATCATAACACATTTTTCCTCAATTTGCAAGAGTTTTTTGAAAATTTCTTTGAGAAAAAACCGTGAAATTTCCATAGACACAGGGACGACAAATTGGGCATTTTCACCAAGATTCAAGGACGCGGACTCACTCGTCCATGGAAAAATCCGTGGCGTAGACACCAACGGTAT
>JAZOOM010000366.1:0-10693 GCA_045655025.1 Eubacteriales bacterium
CTCGCGACGCGTGGCCGCGGGGGTGTTTGGTTTGTTAACAGACGATTGATTTCTAAACTTGTTGTTTCAAATCAAGCGCCCAGGTGCTGGTAGTAGTAGCAGACCTTTGCCCAGGAATTCTCCACACCTGCGAAGGTGTACTTATCCATGAGGATCTGGAGCAACTCGGCCAGACGGGCGTCCACGGGAACGCAGCCCTCCAGCTCGGGATTCTCTGCGGTGGCGGGGATCTTCTTGTCCAGATAGGCCTTGATGTCATCCGTCAGATCCTGACCCTTACCGTGGGTCTTGCCGGCCAGAACCTCGTCCAGCTGGTAGATCTCGGCCAGAGCGTCAAACTCCTCGCCCCAGATCTCCTTGAGCTTATCCTTGGTGCCGTCGCCGTAGAGAGCCACGTAGTTGAGGATCTCCTGATCCGACTCGGTGAGGGAGAAGTTGAAGGCGTCGCGCTCGATCATGGCCTCGATGGAGTGGGAGAAGATAGCGGTCAGACCCACGAAATCGGCGTAGATGACAGAGCCCAGGGTGCCGTCGGCGCGGAGCTCGTGGTAGTAGCCGTCGTCACCCATGGCGATCTTGATACCGCCCGAGAGAATCTCGGCCAGCTCGCTCATGCCGTCCTCCACGATCTCGCCGTCGGGGAAGGTGAAGTATCCGGGAGAGCAGACGGTGAAGTGGTCGTAGGAGGCACCCAGGAACTCCAGAGAGAAGGTGAAGCCGCCGACCTGATAGACGTCGTAGAAGGCGATGTCGATGTAGTAATCCTTGCCGGCCTCAAAGTAGACCACCATGGAGAGGTTGATAGGATCGTAGTACATACGCTCGCCGCCCTCGTGGACGTAGTACTCGGTGCGGTCGGAATTGAAGACCCAGCCGTCCACCTTCCACTCGCTGTTGGAGGTGATGCGGTAGGCACCGGACTTCTCGGGGGTGAACTTGTAGAGCAGGCCGCGGGGCATGATCACACGGTCATAGTAAACGTAGTTGTCGGTGCCCTCCACGGCGGTGTAGGCGGCGTAGGGAGCCAGGCCGCGGATGGGATCGTCCAGCTGAACGCCGTTTGTGCCGTAGGCATCGTAGTAGGAGCACATCTGCAGCCACTGGTTGGGGTTGTCGGTCTCCAGACCGATGGCGGTGGCCGTGATCTCCAGAAGCTCCTTCAGCTCCCGGTTGACCGAGCAGAGACCGTAGATGGAGGCGTTGGAGGCGTAGTTGCAGTACTCAACCAGCTCCTCGTAGTAGTTGACGCCGTTCAGCTCGATCTGGCCGTTGTAGGCGTGGGTGTAGATGGGGTCATTGGAGAACTGGGTGCCCTTCATGAGATTGACCAGCAGGAGGGGGCCGTTCTCGCTGCCCACGTGCCAGAGTCCGTCAGCCTCGTTGAACACGGGGGTGATGTACTCCTGATAGCCGAAGCCGTCGGCGGCGGGCTTGGTGGCGGCGTTGCGGGGAATATAGGTGGGCACGTCGATCTGATCCTCCTTGACCACGCGGAGGTTCTTCAGATACACGGTATCGTCGCCCACGGTGTCGGAGCTGTCCTTGACGAAGCAGAAGGCGACCTCGTAGACGCCGTCCTCCTTGGCCACGAAGGTGTAGCAGGTGTTCCACTTGTCGGAAAGACCCGAGATCTGGTAGATATCCTTGGCGTCCACCAGCAGGTAGAGCATGTCGGCGCCCTGCTCGGAGGAGGCCCAGTAGTCAAAGCCCAGAGCCTCGCCTGCCTTGAGGGTCACGTCGGCGTACATGATGGAGAAGCTGTTATCCTTGCCCGAGTTAGCGGGGACGATGACCTTTTCGCCGTCCTTTTCGGAGATGACGAAGGGCCAGTACATATCGGCGTTCTCGTCCTCGGTCTCGGGGCGGTAGGTGACGGTGATGTCACCCTGATTGAACACCCCTGCAATCTCCTCGGAGGAGGGCATGGAGACGTTGGGCTTCTCGGCGGGCATCAGCTCCTCCAGACTGTTGAAGATCTTCTGCTCGTAGTTCTCGGCGGTGAAATGCTCGAACATGGCCACGAAGGGAGCATCGCTGACGATACCGCCCGCCTCGATCATGCAGATGACGCCGTAGCGGTCCACGATGACGGAGGTGGGGTAGCCCTCCAGATTGAAGGCGGGACCCATATTGGTGTAATCCTTGGCCATGGGGAAGGACAGGCCGCCCTCGGTGCCCTCACCCACGTAGTCGGTGTAGAAGTTCTCCTTGAACTTCTTGATGCCCTCCTCGGAGTCGCCCTGGAGGGTGGAGTGGTTCAGGGCCACGATTTCGATGTCGTCCTTGTACTGCTGATACACGGCGTCCATGTAGGGGAATTCCTTGACGCACCAGGAGCAGGTGGTGTACCAGAAGTTGATGAGCACCATCTTCTTGGTCTTCAAAAGCTCCGAGAGCTGCTGGGTGTTGCCGTCGGAGTCGACCACCGAGAAGTCACGCATGACGTCGCCCAGCTTGTAGGACTTACCGCTGTGGTCGGTGCTGTCGATGACGGAGGAGGTGACCGAGATCTCGGAGGCCGTACCCGTCAGAGGGTAGCACGCCTCGGCCTTATAGCCCTCGGGAAGGCCGGAGAGGACGGCCACGTACTGATCGCTCTTTTTCAGAGTGATCTTAGCTACGCCCTCTGCGTCGGTGGTAGCGTAGTTGACCAGATCCTCAAGGGTATCGTCGGCGTAGATGTAGACGTTGATACCGGAGAGCTTCAGACCGCCCACGGAGCGAACCGCGATGGAGTACTCGGCCTTGGCTTCGGGGGTGCCGGTGGTTTCGGCGGGACCCTGTGTAGACTCGGGGGCACCGGTCGTATCCTCCTCGGTGGGGGTGGGGGTGCAGGCGGCCAGGGCAGCCAACAGCATCAACACCGCGAGGAGCAGGGAGAGGTGTTTGCGCAGATTCTTCATGTTTCGTTCTCCTAAAAGGGATTTTTGTTCGCACTGTATGTGACGGAGTACAAAGGAGCATAGAACAACATCGTATAGGATACCACAAACGCCGGAAAAAATCAAGGGGGTTTTTGAATTTTTTATAATTAAGGATATATGTTTACAATTTGCTCTTGAATTATTCGTTGGATTATGATAAAATACTGGTTACGCATGGACTTTTTTATGTATGTCGAAAACTTTGCTTGAAAGGTAAAAAACATGTTAGCAACTTCCGTAAAATCAAGGACTCGGATCCGCATCCTGACGGTGATTCTGGCCGCCGTTATGACGCTGTCCGCGGCCGCCGCAGTGATCGCTTGGCTGATCCCCGGCAGCTCCGCTACGACCGGCGGGATCCGACTCTTCGACGGTGATCTCATCACCAACAAAGAGAATTACTACGACAGCTCGGTGCTCTACAGACTGCCCGAGACCATCAAGGAGACCGATGAAATATCCGTCATCATTGAGGTCAAGGAGCAGTCTCTGCTGGAGCAGTATCCCGGGGCATCCTCGGGTATGAGCTTCACCGAGTACGCCCTCTCGGAGGAGGCCGCCGCCATCCGCGACCGCATTTCCGCCGAGAAGCAGGCTCTGCTTTCCGATCTGGATAAGGCCAAGCTGAAATATGATCTGGGCGAGGACTACACCAACGTCCTCAGCGGCTTCGAGCTGGTCATCAAGGCCGGCGACTTCGAGGCCATTGCCAAGACCGTGGGCGACCGTGGTACCGCTATCGTCGGTGAGGTGTATAAGCCCGAGGAGACCAAGTCTCTGGGCAATACCACCCAGCTGGTGGAGAATACGGTCAACGTCTATCCCACGGGTATCTTCAACAGCTCGGATTTTGCCTACGACGGTACGGGTACCGTGGTGGCTGTTCTGGATACGGGTCTGGACTACTACCACTCCGCCTTCTCTCTGGCCAACTTCACCGCCGACCGGAGCAAGCTGGGGCTGACCTTCGAGGAGGTCGCCGCCCTCATCGGGGACACCCGCGCCTCGGGTCTGCAGTCGAACCTGACCGCCTCCGACGTCTACATCAACGAGAAGGTGCCCTACAGCTTTGACTACGCCGACGGGGATTCCGACGTGTACCCCATCGCCAACGACCACGGCACCCACGTGGCGGGCATCATCGCCGGCCGCGACGACGTGATCACGGGTGTTGCCCCCAACGCCCAGCTCTGCATCATGAAGACCTTCTCCGACGTGGAGTCCTCGGCAAGATCCTCCTGGATCCTCGCCGCGCTGGATGACTGCGTGGTCCTCGGTGTGGACGTCATCAATATGTCCCTGGGTACCGATTGCGGCTTCTCCCGCGAGATGGACAAGGAAGCCATCTCGGGCGTGTACGACCGCATCCGCGAGGCAGGCATCTCCATCGTGGCCGCCGCCTCCAACAGCTACAACTCTACTTACTCCTCCGAGAAGAACGGTAACCTGGGTCTGACCTCCAACCCCGACTCGGCTACCGTCGGCTCTCCCTCTACATACAAGGGCGCTCTGTCTGTCGCCTCCATCAGCGGCACCAAGACCCCCTACCTGCTCTACGGCGAGACCATCATCTACTTCCTGGAGTCCTCCGACCGCGTGTCCGAGGAAAAGAACTTCTACGACGATCTGCTCCCCGACGGCGTGGATGAGATGGAGATCGAGTTCATCACCATCCCCGGTGCGGGCCGCTCCGCCGACTACACGGGTATCGACGTGACGGGCAAGATCGCCCTCGTCGCCCGCGGCTCCACAACCTTTGAGGAAAAGGCCAACGTGGCCCAGCAGAAGGGCGCCGCCGGTATCATCATCTACAACAACGTGTCGGGTGACATCAAGATGAACGTGGGTGACACCACCATCGCCGTGGCCTCCATCCGTCAGGACGACGGTGAGATGCTGGCCGCCGCAGGGAAGGGTATCCTGTCCATCAAGCGCTCCCAGACCTCCGGCCCCTTCATGTCTGACTTCTCTTCTTGGGGCCCCACCCCCGATCTCCAGCTCAAGCCCGAGATCACCGCTCACGGCGGATCCATCCTGTCCTCCGTTCCCGGCCAGTCCTACGACCGCATTTCGGGTACCTCCATGGCAACCCCCAACATGTCGGGCGTGACCGCACTGCTCCGCCAGTACGTCAAGGCCAATTTCCCCGAGAAGGCTGACGATCCCGTGGCCGTGGCCGCCTTCGTCAACCAGCTCCTCATGTCCACCGCGGACATCGTCTACAACACCAACGGCCTCCCCTACTCCCCCCGTAAGCAGGGCGCGGGTCTGGCCAACCTGAAGAATTCCGCCGCCACCACCGCCTTCATCCAGACCTACGATCGCAAGACGGGTGAGATCATGGATAAGTCCAAGATCGAGCTGGGCGACGATCCTTCCCGTACCGGTGTCTACACCCTCAAGTTCGCCATCCATAACTTCGGCACCTCTGCCCTGACCTACGACGTGTCGGCTCTGGTCATGACCGAGGGCGTCAGCGAGACCAAGACCAACCAGGGCGAGACCACCGTCACCGAGCAGGGCTACATCCTGGACGGTGCCACCGTGGCCTTGACCTCGGTCAGCGGCGGCACCCAGAGCGGCAGCGCCGTCACCGTGGCAGGCGGTAAGATCGCGGAGATCACCGTCACCGTCACCCTCAGCGATGCCGACAAGAAGTACCTGAACGATTCCTTCGAGAACGGTATGTACGTGGAGGGCTTCGTGACCCTCACCGCCAAGGAGGGAACCACCGTCAGCATGAACGCCCCCTTCCTCGCCTTCTACGGCGACTGGACCGAGGCCCCCATTCTGGATCTGGACTTCTTCCAGACCAATAAGGACGAGCTGGACGATTCCATCGACCTTTTGGACAAGACCCTGCCCGACGCCTACGCCACCCGTCCCGTGGGTCGCGTGGAGGGCGACTACGTCAGCTACATGGGCGCTTACTACTTCGTGCAGGATCCCTCCGCCAAGAAGATCGCCGCTGACCGCAAGTACATCTCCATCTCCAATCAGGAGGGCGCGGTGAACGCCGTTCAGTACGTCTGGGCGGGTCTGCTCCGTAACGCCAGGAAGGCCGTGGTGACCGTCACCGACGACGCCACAGGCGAGGTGGTCTACGAGCTCGTGGACGAGGATATCCGTAAGTCCTACTCCAACGGCACCACCATTTTCCCTGCCAACATTGACGTCAAGTTCTCGGCCATCGAGCAGAACCTCAAGAACAATACCTCCTACACCGTCACCGTCAAGACCTACATGGACTACGACCGCGACGGCAGCGATACCAACGACAACAACACCTTCACCTTCCCCGTAGTCACCGACTTCCAGGCTCCCGCCATCACCGACTGCGAGTTCTACACCGAGTACGATAAGGCCGCCAAGAAGACCCGCCTTTTCGCCAAGATGTCGGTCTACGATAACCACTACGCCATGTGTATGCAGGTGGGCTACGTGGCACTGGAGCAGGACGGGTACATGATCAAGAACCTCGACCAGTACATGACCCCCATCTACTCCGAGGACAACTCCACCACCACCGTCATCTACGAGCTCACCGACTACGTGGACGAGATCCGCACGGGCGCGGCCAACAAGAACTGCATCACCGTGGTCACCTACGACTACGCTCTGAACCAGGCCGCCTATGAGATCCCCCTGCCCGACGACTACACCGACTTCTACTTCACCGAAACCGAGCTGACCCTGTCTCCCAACGAGGTCTACGATCTCAAGCCTCTGGTGTACCCCAATACCGAGTGGCCCGAGCTCTTGGAGTACTACTCCGCCAACATGGACGTGGCCACTGTGGTGAATGACAAGCTGGTGGCCATCGCCCCCGGCGTGTCCCGTATCGTGGCTCGCGATCCCGTGAGCAAAAAGACCGCCTCCTTCACCCTGACCGTCCGCGGCGAGGGCGACGAGGGATACGTCCGCTACGATAAGCCCGTGGCCGAGAACTTCAAGCTGACGGGCTACCTCGTGGATAAGGCCTACTACTTCCTCTCCTCCGAGGAGCGGGAGATCGGCGCCAACGGTGACGAGATGAAGTTCGTGGGAGAGAACTACAGCCTCTCCATGTACCCCTCCGAGGCCGTGACCCTGCGCTACCGTCTGGACGCCTACTTCCCCGCAGATACCGAGGTGGTGTTCGAGTCCTCCAACGAGAATATCGTCACGGTGGATGAGACGGGTAAGATCACCGCCGTGGCCGAGGGCTTTGCCTCCATCGCCGTGAAGGTGCTCATGGACGGCAATCCTACCTACTTCTCCAAGTCCATCAGCATCACCGTCAAGGATCCCTACGTGACCACGGGTCCCTCTCTGACCCACTACTTCGGTTTGGGCGGCGTGGTCAACATCCCTGCGTCCCTGTCCATCACCGAGATCGGACAGTACGCCTTCTCCAACTTTGAGTACATCCCCAAGGGTCCCGAGGACGAGATCTCCGAGGACTCCCCCGAGACCACCAAGATCTGGTTCATCGGTGACGATACCATCGAGGAGGTCATCATCCCCGAGGGTGTCAAGACCATCGGCCCCTACGCCTTTGCCAATCTGACCGCTCTGAAGCGTGTGGTTCTGCCCTCTACGCTGGAGCGCATCGATCAGGGTGCCTTCTACGGCTGTACCGCCCTCAAGACGGTGGAAGGCCTCGGCAGCGTCAAGTTTATCAACCGGAACGCCTTTGCGGGCTGCGCGCTGGAGGGCTCCATCAAGCTGGACTCCGTGGTGGCTCTGGCTGACTACGCATTCTACGGCAATGCCGCCCTGAAGAGCGTGACCCTGTCCGCCTCCACCCAGTCGGTGGGTGCCTACGCATTTGCCGGTAACAAGGCGCTGACCTCCGTCACCATCCCGGCCGAGAAGATCAAGCTGGGCCGCTATGCCTTCAGCGGCTGTGAGCCCCTGCCGTCCTTCTCCATTAACGCCGCTGTGGTGCCCGCCGGTACCTTCGACGGCTGTAAGGCTCTGACCTCCGTCACCCTGGGCCGTGACGTGGCCGTGATCGGTGAGTACGCCTTCCGCGGCACCGCCCTGAACGCCTTTACCGTGGACGCAGGCAACACCGCCTTTACCGCGCAGGCAGGGAAGCCTTACCTTTTGAATAAGGAAGGAAATACCCTGATCCTGGTGGCTCCCGGCGTCAAGGGCTCCTTCGAGCTGACCGACGCCAAGGTGACCGCCATCGGCACGGGTGCCTTCTCCGGAAACAAGGACGTCACCTCGGTCAAGATGCCTCAGGTCACGAGCGTGGGCGCTTACGCCTTCGCGGATTGCGCCAAGCTGGAGACCGTGACGCTGGGCAAGCTCACCGCCATCGGCGATCGCGGCTTCTATCGCACCGCCATCAAGACCACCCCCGATCTCTCGGGCGTGGCCGTCATCGGTGACTACGCCTTCGCCCGCTCCGCTCTGGAGAGCGTGGTGATTCCCGAGGGTGTCACCGTAGGCGATTCCGCCTTCCGTGAGTGCAAGTCTCTGAGGAGTGTCAAGATCGGCCGAGGCGCCGTGATCGGCACCAACGCCTTCCGCCTGGACATCGACAGCAACTATAAGGCCGAGTTCTACAAGGTGGACGATACCCGTTACTACTACTACACCCTCACCTCCCCCCTGACCGAGCTCACCGTCGGGGATGACGTCACCCTCATGAGCGGTGCCTTCTACGGTGCCTCCGCTCTGGAGACCGTGACCATGGGCAAGGGCGTCACCGTGGGCGATTTCGCCTTCTATAACGCCGCCTCCCTGAAGAATATCGACCTTTCCGCCGTGATCTCCGTGGGTCAGTCCGCCTTCTCGGGCGATATGCTCTACGAGTTCACCAACAGCGGCATGACCATGCCCAAGCTGGACGAGGAGGGTATGTACGTCTACCGCTACTATGCCCCCGTCTTCGAGTCGGTGAAGCTGAGCGCCGCCGCCTCCATCGGGGATTCCGCCTTTGCCTACTGCCGTAATCTGAAGACCGTGGAGCTGGGCAAGAGCATCACCCACATCCCCGCCCAGGCCTTCTTCCACAACGCGGCTCTGACCGAGATCAATCTCGGCGGCGTGACCGCCATCGGCACCAACGCCTTCAACTCCACCGCCCTGACCGCCGTGGATCTGTCGGCTGTGGAGACGCTGGGCACCTACGCCTTCGTCTACAACGGGGAGCTGACCAAGGTTACCCTGAATCCCAACGGCATGGAGCTGGGCGAGGGCGCCTTCTCCTACTGCCACGGTCTGGCCACCGTTGAAAATTTGAACAAGGTCACCTCCGTGGGTGATTACGCCTTCGCCTACACCGCCCTGACCTCCGCAGACCTCACCGCCGCTACCTACGTCGGTACTCACGCCTTCCTCAAGGAGGAGCTGACCGACTTCACCGTCACGCTGGGCTCGGCTCTGACCGATCTGGGTGACAACCCCTTCGCGAACTGCCGTCTGGCGGCCTTTGCCTCTACCGAGACCGAGACCTTTAACGGCACCGAGTACGGCACCGAGACCATGACCTTCTCCATCAGCGACACCGTCCGCGTCATTGACGGACACCTCTACCGCGTGGTGCCCACGGGACTGGAATTCGTGGTGTACACCGGTAACGCCTCGGCTGTGACCGTGGCCGATGGCACCGTCCGCATCGGCGATATGGCCTTCGCGGGCGCGCCCGTCCGTCAGGTCGTGACTCCCTACACCCTCCGCTCCGTTGGCCATAAGGCCTTCTACGGCTGCGAAAAGCTGTCCATGATCTCCTTCGCGTCCTACGTAGCCCCCGCTCTGGAGGAGGCCTATGACGTGGAGCTCTACAACAGCAAGCAGCACATCCCCGCCACGGGTCAGTACAGCTTTACCGTTTCCGAGGGCGGCGAGGAGATCTACTACGACGGTCTCGCCATCGTGCCCTACTTCATGTGGAACGCCTCCGATACCCCCTCCAACATCTACTACGGAGCCAACTTCGTGGACTACGTCGGTCTTGCCGACGGAGATCTGGTCATGGTTCGTCCCGTCAACGGCCGTCAGTACGATTCCTTCATCTGGGGTCAGTATTTTGCCACCGTAGTGGACGGTGCCGCCGCCGCTGATGACGTGACGTTGGCCGCCATTGCCGCTATTGATGCCCTGCCCGATCCCGTGTCTCTGGCCGACAAGCCCCTGGTCATCGCCGCACGCGAGGCCTATGACAAGATCTCCACCATTGAGCAGCGCGCTCTCGTCACCAATTACTCCAAGCTGGAGCAGGCCGAGAAGCGTATCAAGGATCTGGAGTATCTGCAGAACGGTGATGAGACCGAGCCCGATACCGAAGAGGAGAACAAGGGCGGATTCTTTGAGATGCTCTCGGTGGAGACCATCGCTCTGGGCTCTCTGTCCCTGCTCTTCCTGGCCGCCGCCATCGTCTTTGCTTGCCTCTACCTGAGTAAGCGTAAGGCCGTGGCCGCCGCACCTGCTTCTGCTCCCTCCGATGCTTCCTCCGCTCCCGCCGAGGAGATCTCCATCGAGGAGACCGCAATCGAGGAGGCTCCCTCCGAGGAATCCTCCGAGACTCCCGCCGAGGCCGAAGCCCCCGCCGAGGTCGAAGCCCCCGCTCCCGTTAAGACTCCCGCCAAGCGTTCCCGCAGGAAGACCTCTGCCAAGGCCTTCCGCAAGCGCCGCGCGCGGATGTCCATCAATATTCCTCCCGCTGTAGTGGCCGTGGCGGTGGGTATTCTGGCACTGGCCGCTGTGGTGTTTGGCGTGCTGGCCGTTGTGAACGGCCTGTCCCTCTGGGATACCCCCTACACCGGCTTGGATGA
>JAZOOM010000367.1:0-29255 GCA_045655025.1 Eubacteriales bacterium
AAGGATGCCGCAGGCGTGGATGCTACCGACACCATTTCGGGCGCAACCAAGACCACCGCGGCCTACAAGAACGCCGTCAAGGACGCGCTGAACACCGCCATCATCCTCGGCGGCGGATCGGTCGATCTCCGCGACGAGGCACAGATCCTGGGCGATAACCTCTCCGCTGCTCTGCCCGCAGGAGAAGGGAAGTTCACCAAGCTCTTTATCGCAGAAGTGATCGAGGGCATCGACGCCGTGTACACCGCCGATAACGGAAAGGGCTACGTCTTCGTCATTGGCGAGGAGTTCATCCCCGTGGACGAAAGCGGCAATACCGCAAACGACACCGTTAAGACCGCCTATGATATTTTGGTCGCCTCCGTTACCGAGGATATCGACCTCACCGCATACGCAGAAACTCTCAAGTACGTCACCTCCGCCAAGAAGACCGCCACGGGCAACTATATCTTCGAGGTCAAGGGCCCCGGATACGGCATCGTGGGCGGTGACGAGTACCACCCCGCATCGGGCGAGTATATCATCGTCCGCGTGTCCATGACCCCTGCGGGTAAGATCATCGACACCTTCACCGTGTCCCAGAAGGAGTCTCAGGGCATCGGTGACGCCTGCGCTGACGAGAAGTTCTACGGTCAGTTCGACGGTAAGACCGAGGCGGACTACAAGGATATCGACGCCATTGGCGGCGCAACCATGACCACCAACGGCTATCTGAAGGCCATCGAGCGCGCCTTTGAGGCGCTCAAAACCATGGAAGGAGGAAATGAATGATGAAGAAAAACAGCAATCTGAATATCCTCCTGAAGGGCATCATCAAGGAGAATCCCGTATTCATCCTCATTTTGGGTACCTGCCCCACTCTGGCCACCACCACCAATGTGGTCGGCGCCTTCGGTATGGGCATTGCCGCTCTGGCCGTGCTTGTCTGCTCCAATATTCTCATTTCTCTCCTCCGTAAGATCATCCCCGATACCGTTCGAATCCCCTGCTATATCGTCATCATTGCAGGATTCGTCACCATCGTGGAAATGATCGTCCACGCCTATTTCCCCGAGCTGTACGATATGCTGGGCGTGTACCTCGCCCTCATTACGGTCAACTGCATCATCCTCGGCCGCGCCGAGATGTTCGCGGGTAAGAACTCCGTGGGCAAGTCTGCTCTGGACGGCATCGGCATGGGTCTGGGCTTCACCGTAGCCCTCGTTGCCATGGCCACCGTCCGCGAGGTGCTGGGCGCCGCCTCCTTTGCGGGGATCGCCATTCCCGCGCTGGAGCCCTACAAGATCGAGTTCATGGTCAAGGCCCCCGGCGGTATGCTGGTCTACGGTCTGCTCATCGCTCTGGTCTACGTCATCACCAGCGGTAAGGCACCCCTGAAGAAGAGCTTCTCCTGCGCGGGCTGTCCCAACGCGGGAAGCTGTTACACCGCTTGTACCGAGGCCGCTACCCCCTCTGAAACCGAGAAAGGAGACGCACAGTAATGGAAATGTTCAAGTCACTCATCATCATTCTGCTCTCCTCGGTGCTGGTCAATAACTACGTGCTGGCTCGCTTCCTCGGCATTTGCCCCTTCCTCGGCGTGTCCAAGAAGCTGGATCAGGCCACAGGCATGGGTATCGCCGTCACCGCCGTTATGCTGCTGGCCACCGCCGTGACGTGGCCCATCCAGTACTTCCTGCTGGATAAGACGGGACTGGGTTACCTCCAGACTATCGTCTTCATCCTGGTCATCGCCGCTCTGGTGCAGATGGTGGAGCTTCTGCTCAAGAAGTTCTCTCCTGCCCTGCACAAGGGTCTGGGCGTGTACCTGCCCCTGATCACCACCAACTGCGCCGTTCTGGGCGTGGCCATCAACAACATCACCGACGGCTACAACTTTGTGGAGTCCATGGTCAGCTCTCTGGGCGTTGGTCTTGGCTTCCTGTTTGCCATGGTGCTGTTCTCGGGTCTTCGCTCCCGCATTGACGAGACCAATATCCCCAAGCCCTTCAAGGGTCTGGCCGTCACCCTCATCGCCGCTTCCTTCATCTCCCTGGCCTTCATGGGTTTTGCGGGGATCGTGGACGCGCTCTTCGCCTAAGGAGGTGCCGTGACTATGGATTTCATGAATATTCTCGTTGCCTTCGCTGCCGTCGGCGGCATTGCCCTCGTTCTGGGCATCCTGCTGGCCGTGATCTCTAAATTTTTCTCTGTTCCCGAGAACGAGACCGTCAAGGCTATCCGCGGCTGCCTCCCCGGCGTCAACTGCGGCGCTTGCGGCTACAAGGGCTGTGACGACTACGCCGCCGCCGTGGCTGACGGCTCTGCCAAGCCCAATCTTTGTGTTCCCGGTGCCGAGGCAACCGCCCGCGAGTTGGGGGAGATCCTCGGTGTAGAGGTGGAAGCTCCCGCCGATCTCGTGGCTTACGTCCACTGCAACGGCAATTGCGAGGCAACCTCCAAAAAGGCCGCCTATGACGGTATCTCCTCCTGTAAGGCTGCATCTATGCTCTACGGAGGCCCCGATGCCTGCCGTTTCGGTTGCTTGGGTCTGGGGGACTGCGCTAAGGCTTGTCCAGCCAACGCTATCTGTCTGAAGGACGGAATCGCCCACGTGGACACCTCCCGCTGCCTGGGATGCGGTCTTTGCACTACCATCTGCCCCAAGCACATTATCTCCATGATCCCTCAGGAGACAGAGGCCGCTGTTATGTGTAGCAACACCGACAAGGGTGCTGATGCTCGCAAGGCTTGTAAGAATGCCTGCATTGGTTGCATGAAGTGCAAGAAGGTCTGCCCCCACGATGCCATCACCGTCACGAATAATCTGGCGAAAATTGATTATGATAAGTGTGAGGGCTGCGGTGCTTGCGCCGAGGTCTGCCCCACGGGATGCATGAAGCAGGTGGTATTCCCCGACATTCCCGAGGACATTCACCCCTCCGAGCTGATCGACCGCAATTTTGTGGAATAACTCAAATATGGATCAAAACACGCATATCCCCATGTCCGCCCAAGGCGGGCGTGGGGATTTTAAAGGAAAAGAAACCAATAAAATTCGTAACGACGTTATCTTCATAGGGATACTGCTCCTGTCCGTTATGGCCTTTGGGCTGGGCTTTTTTCTGTTTCGCGGGGAGGGAAGCACCGTCACCGTGGAGGTGAACCGACAAGTCTTCGGCACCTATTCGCTGGCTGTGGATCGCGTCGTGGATATTCCCTCGGGAGACGGTGAGCTGAACCGACTCGTCATTCGCGACGGGAAGGCGTTCATGGAGACCGCCACATGCCCCGACGGCATCTGCTCTTCCCACAGACCCATCTCCCGCAAGGGAGAGAGCATTGTTTGCCTGCCTCATCAGGTGGTCGTAACTGTTACGGGCGGGGAGGATGCTCCCGGGGAGACTCCCGATATCATTGTGTAAGGAGGAAGTTCTATGAGAAGACCTGCTAAAAAGCTCGCCTTCCTCGGCCTCTGCACCGCGATCGCCATGGTGTTCGCATGGGTAGAGAGTCAGCTCCCTCCATTGGTAGCCGCTGTGCCGGGCATCAAGCTGGGGCTCCCCAACATCGCGATTGTCTTCATCCTCTACCGCTACGGCTGGAAGGAGGCCGCCGCCGTGTCCTTCGTGCGCATTGTGGCCGTCTCACTCCTGTTCGGTAATCCCATCATGATCGCCTACAGCCTTGCGGGAGGTTTTTTGAGCTTGCTCGGCATGACGCTGCTCAAAAAGACCGACCTGCTCTCGGTAACGGGCGTCAGCGTGGCGGGAGGCGTGCTTCACAACGTGGGGCAGATCCTCATGGCCATGCTCATCATGAGCACCGCAGAGCTTGGCTACTACCTCATCATTCTGGCCGTAACAGGTACGGTATCGGGTATTTTTGTGGGACTTTGCGGTAGTTTCGCAATCAAACGAATTCCCATTCGGTGATTCCGACAAAAATCGAAAATCGCCTGAAAAGATGAAAAAAAACATTGACAAAACCAATTGGATATGATACAATTTATCCGTGTGTGTCACACGAAAATACAAGAAATTTCAAGGAGAATACTCATGAAAAAGCTTATCTGCGTTCTTCTCAGCGTTCTCATGCTGGTGTCTGTCGCCGCCTTCGTCGGTTGCGATAAGGCTCCCGATGCCGAGCCCACTCTGAAGATGGGTCTGGGCGTTTACACCGCTACCCCCACCACCACCGATGCCACCGAGGAGAAGGAGGGCCAGGGTAAGGTCGCCATCACCGCCGCCGTCATCACTGTTGACGCCGATGGTAAGGTCGTGGCTTGCCAGCTGGACACCGCTGACCTCACCGTGAAGTTCACCGCTGACGGCAAGGCCGTGGCTAACGACGGCTTCAAGACCAAGTACGAGCAGGGCAAGGACTATAACATGGTCACCTACGGCGGTGCTGCCAAGGAGTGGTTTGAGCAGGCTGACGCCTTCGAGACCGTCGTTGTCGGTAAGACTCTCGCCGAAATCAAGGCTCTGGTCGCTGAGGGCAACAAGGGCAACGCCGACGTGATTGCTGCCGGCTGCACCATCATGGTCAACGAGTTCGTGGGCGCCATCGAGAAGGCCTTCGCTAACCTCGCCGACTCTACCGCTACCGCTTCCTCTGCCCTCAAGCTGGGTATGAATGTGGAGCAGACCATTGCTGACGCTACCGAGGAGAAGGACGGCTCCAACCAGGTCGAGACCACCATCTTCGCCGCCGCTGTTGACGCCGAGGGTAAGGTTCTGGCCGCCGCTTCCGACTGCGTGCAGGTCAAGTTCACCTTCAACGCTACCGGCGCTTCCACTCTGGATACGACCAAGGCTATTTCCTCCAAGCGCGAGCTGGGTACTAACTACGGCATGGTCGCCTACGGCGGTGCTGCCAAGGAGTGGTTCGAGCAGGCCGATGCCTTCAACGCCCTCTGCGTTGGCAAGACCGCTACCGAGATCGTGGCTCTCTGTGCCGCAGATAACTACGGTACCGATGAGGTTAAGGCTGCAGGCTGCACCGTTCTGGTTAACGGTCTGACTAAGGCTGCCGCCAAGATCGGCTGATAACTGATTACCAAAAGTGGGGGGCGTTGCCTCCCATTTTTGCCTGTTACGGAGTTACGCATGAACACAAAATTATTATCCCTTATGATGGCCGTCTGCCTACTGACAGGCTGTCTCGTCCTACCGTCCTGCGATGAACAGAAGAGCAATCCTGAAAAATATTCTGCCTATTCCTTTGACTATTTTGATACCGTGACTACGATCACGGGTTACGCCGAAAGCCGTGAGGCTTTTGATGCGGTAGCAAACAGTATTCTTGAAGAGTTGGAGGAATACCACCGCCTGTTCACGATTTACCACCGTTATGAGGGTCTTGAAAATCTCTGTACGGTCAATGAACTGGTAGATGGGGCACATCGCATTGTAACTGTGGATCGCCGTATCATCGATATGCTCCTCTATGCCAAGGGGATGTATGAAAAGACCCACGGTAGGGTAAACGTTGCCATGGGGAGCGTTCTTTCTATTTGGCACGATTACCGTACCATCGGTATGAGCGATCCATCCTCGGCTGAGCTCCCTCCAATGAGTATGCTTACCGAAGCGGCGGAGCACACCGACATCAACTGTCTCGTTATCGATGAGGAAAATTCCACCGTCCATATCACGGATCCCCAAATGACCCTGGATGTGGGGGCTGTTGCGAAGGGGTATGCTGTAGAAATGGTGGCTCGTTCTCTTGAAGAGCAGGGAATCACAGGCTACGTCCTGAACGTAGGCGGCAACGTCCGTACGATTGGTTCCAAGCAAGACGGCGCCCCTTGGACAGTCGGCATTGAGAATCCCGCAGATTCGGAAACCGAGCCTTACCTGGCGTATCTGTATCTGTCGGGACAATCTCTCGTTACCAGCGGTTCCTATCAAAGATATTACGTGGTAGACGGCAAGCGTTACCACCATATCATTGATCCTGACACCCTCATGCCCCATGATCTGTATCTGTCGGTTTCGGTTGTCTGCAAAAGCTCAGCGGATGGCGACGCCCTCTCGACCGCCCTGTTCTGTATGTCTCCCGCCGACGGACTTGCCTTGGTGGAGTCTCTTCCGGGAATTGAAGCCCATTGGCTCCTGGGTGACGGAACGAAGCAGACATCCTCGGGCTTCAACCAATACCTGTCCAAATAACATCTACGCGGACGGGAAGGGAATTACTCTCATTTCCCGATCCCCGTCAGCACAAAACGCACGGCGAATGCAAATCCGCCGTGCGTTTTCGATTTTAATGATTGTATAGGTTTGAATGATGGAGATCCTCAATCAGTCCTTCTTTTTGGCAACCATGCCGCCTGCCAGCATAACCAGTGCCAGTACAGCGACCATGCCGGTCATCACAGAACCGCAACCGGATGCGGTCTGGGTTGCCTCAGCGGTGGTGTTCTCTTCGGTAGCTGCCTGAGTCTCGGTTTCGGTAGGCGCTTCGGTCTCGGGCTCCGTGGGAGGCTCGGTGGGAGCTTCGGTAACGCGCTCAGTCACAATGACCTTGTAATCACGGATCACGTGGGTGATATCCTCATCCAGCTTGACAATAAACTGAACGGTGTTCTCGCCTACGATCAGCTTCTCGGTGGGCAGAACACCCATGAATCGAGACCCATTGGTGGCCTTCAGAGCCGTGATGGCATCCTGTACAGGCTGCTCGGCTTCTACGACAAATCCCTCGGCGGTGTACCCCTCGCCGTTGACTATGTACGCATAGGAGAAATTCTCCGACTTAAATGCGGCCCAACCCCAGTCTACGAGGCTGTACACGGAGCCTTCCTCAAACTCAATGACCTTGTCCGTCCAGGAATCAAACTGACCGGGGGTAAATGCCTGACCGATCTGGGTGCCTGCCTCATCCATGAAACGGAGCTCGTCGTTGGAGGCGTGGATGAATTCCGTCTTGGGAGCTTCCTTCAGATCATAGTACTGTGCCAAGCCGTCGGCAATGGCATAACCTGCCTTCTTAAGACCCTCTTCGGTAGCGAACACCTTTTCGTAATCGGATTTATTATCCGCAAAGGCGACCTCAATGAGCATGACTACGGGGATATTCAGCTCCTTGCCGCCCTTAATGACGGTGAGCTTATCAGCGATGGAGCCATCGGGATAGGTCGCGCCGGTGCCGCTGTTGGAGCTTTTCAGGCCGCGGTTATTGAGACCGAAGGTGCTGACGATCTTCTCCAGAACGGGGGTAGCGGCGGCGCGGGAATTGGCGGTGATCTCGGGACGCCAGCTGTCGTTGGGCACCCAGATCTCGGTACCGCCTGCCTTTTTGTTGGCGGCGTTGATGTGAATGCTGACGAAGGCGTCGGAACCAAGGTTGGCGGCCGCTTGGGGTCTGTCGTACAGCTCGGGGGTGTTGTCAGCGGTACGGGTCAGGTGAACCTCAACACCCTTGTACTGCTCCAGACGCTCCTTGGCGTAGGTGGCCATGGAGTAGGTGTAGATATGCTCGTTGACGCCGCCGTACTCAACAGAACCGTTGGTACCCGGTTTTTGAGGACCGTGACCGGGGTCAAGGGTGATGACGATAGCCTTTTCCTCTTCGGCAGAGACAGACAGAAGGGCAAAGGAAGACATGATCATCAGCAGAGCCAGCGCCAAGGTCAGCAACTTTACAAGATTGATCTTTTTCATAATACGTCCTTTCTCAGATCGAAATGAATTTGCTTTATTATACCACAAAAGATTTTTTTTGTCAAGTCCGGTCAAAATTACCGATTGTTTTTCCTTGTGACTTTAAAATGCTTGACAAAAATGTCTGCGTATGATATAATTCGACATGAAGACAAATTTTATCTACTAATTGTACAGGAGGCACCATTATGAAAAAACAGATCATAGAGGGAAACAGCAAGCGCTATCCTTCCGCGTACCTGTCCCTCATTGAAAAGTGGGATCAACTCAACAGCAACCTTGAGGCAGAAAGCCCCAACGCGCCTGTCTTTCTTCCTGACATTTTCCTTACGTCGGGCTCAGGACGAGGAAACACGATGCTGCTCCAGCTCCTTACCGACTATCTCATGGCTCGCCCCAATCTCATGAAGTTCTACGGTGACGTCCCCTTCTTTGAGTTCTACCTCAACTACTGTGAACCCCAAAACTACTTTGATGAGATTCCTCGCTTCATTCGTGAGGTCACAAACGCCGCCGGCTTCCGCAATGAGTTCAAGGGGCTGATTCTGGTCGAGATTTCGGAGTGGATGAATCATTGTACCGAGAAGCATTTTATTAACTTCTTGGAGTATCTCTCCGACAACAGCGACAACTGGCTGATCGTTCTGAGTCTTCCTGATCGCGAGCCTGACAAGGTAGAGCGGATGCTGTCTGTTGTGTCTGCATTCCTTCGTCTGGAGGTCGTCAATGTTGCACCTCCCACGGATTTTGAACTGATGACCTTCTTGAAGGAGCAGCTTGCTCTGTACGGCATGACTCTGATGCCGGACGCTGAGAATATTCTGAGGGAAACCATTGGGGTGCTCATGGATCATGAGTTCTATGACGGTTACAAAACGGTTCGAAATTTGGGACGTGATATCGTTTATTCCGTCTTCTCCAATCGCCGTAAGCGTACAGGAACACTGACGGCTCGCGACGTCGCCTCCTTCAGCGCTGACAGCGAATACATCTGCCAGACTGTCCGCAAGCAGCAGCAATTTAAGCACATCGGTTTTTGAGGTGAAAGAACATGAAAGATCAAGGCTATACGTATAATAAATACATCTATACAAACCAAGAGACTCGCTGGGCTACCACCGATGAGATCCGCGCGTCGGGAACTTACGTGGATCTGAGCGCCAAGTCATACCCTGTGGGCGGTCTTCCTATCATGTCAGACGGCCGCGAGGCGTACGTGGACGGTGAAGATAATCACACCATCATCTTCGGTGCTACCGGTTCCAAAAAAACCCGTCTTTTCTGCATGCCCATGCTGAATATGTTCTGCGGCGCGGGCGAATCCTTCATCGCGACCGACCCCAAGGGTGAATTGTACAATCGCACGTCGGGATACGCCAGATCCCAGGGCTACAAGATCGTTGTCCTGAATTTCCGAAACATCGGTACGGGTGATATGTGGAATCCTCTCCATATTCCCTATACGCTCTATAAAGCAGGAAAGACTGAGGAAGCGAACTCCCTGCTGAACGACTTTGTTGCCACCATCGCCGAGCCTCAGATGGCGAATAATAAGGATATTTACTGGCCTCAGATGGCTATGTCCTACGCGTTGGCAAACCTTATGCTTCTCATGGAGTGTGCCTCGCCCGAGGAAGCGAACGTAGCCAGCCTGGCCTACCTCTGCTCCTCGAGTAACTGCTCGGATCTGCTCACCCTGGCTCGTAAAATGAGTCCCGAGACCATTGCCGGTATGAATTATCGCGGTGTTCTGACCTCTCCCGAGCGTACCCGTGATTCCATTCTGTCCGTACTCTTTGGCATGGTCGGTATTTTCAACACCCAGAAGGCTTTGACCAATATGCTGTCCGGCAATACCATGGATATCAAAAACTTTGGCCGTGAGAAGACCGCCGTTTACATCATCATGCCTGATGAGAAAACTACGTTCCACTTCCTGGTCACTATGTTCATCAAGCAGGTGTATGAGCTCCTCATCGCTGAAGCCCAGAACTGCGAGAACCTCCGTCTGCCGATTCGCGTTAATTTCGTACTGGATGAGTTCTGTAACCTGCCCAAGATTCCGGATATGCCTTCCATGATCTCGGCCTCCCGCAGCCGTAACATGCGGTTCTTCCTGGTAGCGCAGAGCCTGCATCAGCTCAAGGGTAAATACGGCGAGGATGCCGATACCATTAAGGGTAACTGCGAGAACTGGGTGTTCCTTACGTCGAAGGAGCTGTCTCTGCTGAATGAGATCAGCGAGCTCTGCGGTTCGGTCTATACCACTCAGAACTATAACCGTCGTTTGATCTCCGTTTCGGAGCTTCAGCGCTTGGATAAGTCCAAGGGTGAAGCGCTCATCATGCACTGCCGTCAGTATCCCTTTATTACCGAGTTCGCGGATATTGATCGGTATAAATGCTTCCTGGGATACGATCCTGTGCCCTTTGAGCCCTTCCGCGTTCCTCAGGCTCATATTATCGCTTTGAGCGAGATCGTTGAGCAGGTTGAAAAGGGTAAGCGCAAGGCTCCCTTTGGATTCAAGTCCCAGAGAGAGGCTGACCGCTATAGAAACGCCGGCCGATTCGGTTGGGATTGATGACAAGATCGCGTCCTGAAAACGTCGTTACGTAAGTTCTCGGAGCTTTTGAGAACACGTTTTTCATATGGACAATCTACGCTCGGCAATCGTTCGGGCGTAGAACGCATTTCAAAAGTATTTGCGCCGCCGCGAGCGGTGGAATGGAGATTGTATGTATAAGCCTCAGCCCATTGATACAACCGGTATCGAACTGGATGCCGATATTTTGGAGCTATCAGAGCTCATCGCAAAGAACACCCATGAAGTATGGTCTGCCGGTCGTATCCGTGACGGTTGGAGCTACGGCGAAACGCGTGATGACGAAAAAAAGACCCATCCGTGTCTGGTTCCGTATGAAGAACTGTCCGAAGGTGAGAAAGAATACGACAGAAATACGTCCATGGAGACGTTGAGGCTTATCATTCGCCTTGGGTATAAAATTGTAAAATCATAAACGTACCTCGGAAGGTAGAATGGACATATGACGTTCTCGTTTCTTGGGGTATACTCAAGGGGAAGCTCAATAAGGACGAGAAAAGAAAGGATGCCAAATCGTGACGCTTATTGAATTTTTTGACTCAAAGGCTATTGATAACGTGATCGGTGCGCTACTTTTGAAACCCGAACGAGTGGTTTTCATTGGGCACAACAGGAGCGTGATGGAAGCCCGTCTTCCCTACTACCGCACTATGCTGGGGGAACGGGAGATCAGTACCGATATGATCGTCCGCTCTGTAAACCGCAATAATCTGACAGCCACCCTGACCGCTTTGGAGGAGATATTGGACACGTATGATGATTGCGTTTTCGATATTGAAGGCGGAGACGAGATGTATCTCATGTCCGTAGGCATCATCATGGCCCAAAGAAAGGGAATTCAAGTTCATCGCATTCATGTTCAGACGAATAAGATTCAGGATTGCGATATGGACGGAAACGTTTGTACTGCCGCTGATTTTGACGTGTCGGTCAAGGAATACCTTATGGCCGGAGGCGGCGAGATCGTATATGATCGTCTCGAATACATGCTGACCTTTGATTGGCCCTTCAATCCTGAATTGGAGGCGGATATACGGAGCCTGTGGGAAATTTGCGCCCGCAATAATTTTTCATGGAACCGACACATCAATACGCTGGCGCAAATGGCGATTGCCTTCAATTTGGGTCAATCCCGTGAATGGTCGTTTGACCCCGAGATGGGTAAAAAATATATGATCTCCAATGGAGGAAGCTACGGTTTGGAATTCCCCCTTCTGCGGGAATTGGAGCGTGGTGGATTCATTACGGATCTGGTTTTTGAAGACACACGGGTGGCATTTAGGTTTAAGAATCACCTTGTTCGCCGCATTCTGACCAACGCCGGGCAGATTCTGGAGCTCTACGTAGCCATGCATTTGCGGAAGATCCCCCAAACCAATCGAGATCCCAAGCCCTACTGTCATGACGTCCGTGTGGGGGTTCATATTGATTGGAATCGAACCGATGACGAAAGTCTGATTCAGACCGTGAATGAGATCGATGTTATCGCTATGCGGGATGCCGTACCCATTTTCATATCCTGCAAGAATGGTGCCTTTACGGTGGATGAGCTGTATAAATTCCGCACGGTAGCCGACCGATTTGGCTACGGTTATGCGATTATGATCCTGGTCATGACCGATCCCGAGCGACTGGGTTACAGTGGCGATTACATCATGACCCGTGCCGTAGACATGGGCATTCGGGTCATTTCCTCTGTACACGATATGGATGAGACCGAATTTGCCAAGGAGCTGTCCATGAAAATAAGGTAATCCCTTCATCCTTCGCGCGCATATCCCACCCGAATTTTCCGAACATACTGTCTGAAGCCCTCCGAAAACCGGAGGGCTTTTTCTTTCAAATCCCCTTTACAAATCTCTTAATTCGTGCTATAATAATCCCACTACGAAAAGGAAAGGTGTAAAATCATGAATGATAAAGAAATAGCCGAGCTTCGGCGGCGCTTCAGAGCCGATAAAACCAGCATCAGCCGCATCCGCGGCGCTTACGTCAACGAAAAGCGTGAGATCATCTCTGAAATGGATCAATCGGTTGCTCTCATGAGCGAGACGGAAACCGACGAGATCCTGTCCCTCCTCAAAAAGACGCTGTCGGGTAAGGTGGATACCAATCTTATTGATATTCATTTCACGACCCAACAGGTTATGGAATCCCCCGAGCATAAGCTCCTTTGTAATCTGCGCGAGTCCGCCCTCCAGGACGATGAGCTGATCCACGCCTTCTATCAGAAGATCATCAATTCTCTGGAGCTGGAAGGGAATTACATGATCCTTTTGGCCTATGACTCCTACGACGTTTTCACCTATCGCAAGGACGGCGGCAAGGACGACGAATCCACCGAACTCTTCCGCTACATTCTCTGCTGTGTTTGCCCCATCAAGATGGCCAAACCCACTCTGAGCTATTACGTCCGAGAGAACTGCTTCCGCAACGTAGTGGCGGACTCCATCATTTCCCCTCCTGCGTTGGGATTCATGTTCCCCTCTTTCGATAACCGCTCCACAAACCTGTACGGAGCTCTCTACTACACCAGAGCTACCGACAACAGCCACGCCGAGTTCACCGACGCTATTTTCAACGCAGGCGCGCTGCCCATGCCCGCCGCTGAACAAAAAGAGACCTTCCGTTCGGTTCTGGCGGATGCCGCGGGAGAATCCTGCTCCCTGCCCATGGTGCGTTCCGTACACGCCCAACTGCATCAGGCCATGGAGGATCACAAGATCTCAAAAGAGCCCGAGCCTCTGACCGTAGATAAATACGTCATTCGGGATATGCTGGGCTTCTGCGGTGTGCCCGAGGAGAATATCGAGCAGTTTGAAGAGAAGTTTGATAAAGGCTTCGGCCAGAATGCCGCCCTGTCTCCCCGCAATATTGTCGAAGCCGGGAAGTTCGAAGTACGTACCCCCGACGTGACCATCAAGGTCAATCCCGCTCGTACTGATTTGGTGGAGACCCGTATCATTGACGGCGTGAAATACGTTCTGATTCGCGCCGACGGTGGCGTGGAGGTCAACGGAATCGACGTGCGCATCGAGGAGGATTAACGTGGTAGACACGGTTGATATCCTGCGTCTGACACCCCGACCCGGACAACGGCTCTTGGTGACCTCTGACATTCACGGTCATGCCCACTATCTGGACGCCATTCTGCGAATGGCAAATTTCAGTGGAGATGATCTGCTCATTGTGGTGGGAGACTTGTTAGACAAAGGCGCGGACAGCTTAGGGGTGTTGCGGCGTGTGATGAGACTGGTTCGGGACGGGCGATGCTATGCCGTTTGGGGGAACATCGATCTGTGGCGATATCAGCGTCTCCGAGGCGCGCTCCGAAGCAAGGAGGAGGCCGAACGCTTTTACACAGAGATGACGGAAATGAACCGTATGTACGGCCATGATTTTTTCAGCGAGCTGTACGGTGAGATGGGATTCATGCCCAAAAGCGGACAGGAAGTCTTTGAAACACTTCCCACGGTGGCAGAACACTTCAAGGAGGAGTTGGCCTTTCTGGAAAGCCTTCCTACGGTTATTGAAACGCCTTGCTACCGCTTCGTTCACGGTGGACTGCCATCCCCCGAGGCGGATTTATCTCAAGTAACGCCCATGTCCCTCATGAAGTATAACTGGTTTCTTCGTACCGCGCGGGAAGAGGGCATGGTGTTCGATAAGTACACCGTGGTAGGGCACTGGCCGGTATCCTTGAATCGCGAGGACTATACGGACTCTAACCCCATTATCGATCGCCAAACGAGAACGATTTCCATTGACGGCGGCTGCGGAGTCATGCTGGACGGTCAGCTGGATCTGCTGGTCATTCCTTCGTATGACGCGCCCGTGGAAGCTTTCTATCATTACGTCTATGATGATTTCCCGTCCTATACCGTCCAAAAGGATCAAGACCCTGCGCCCACGTCTTTCTTCATTCATTGGCATGATGACGCGGTCACGGTGCTTGAGCTGGATCAGGACATGGCTTACGTGGAACATACCCGCACGGGCTACCGCATGTGGGTTCCTCTCGCGTATTTGTATTTTCCGTCTCCCGAAAATATAACCGTCGGCATTTCGGCAAAGTGCCGCGATTGCACGGACTATCGTCTTCCTGTGAAAGCGGGAGAAGTCGTTTCCATGGTCAGGAAAACCTCCCGTGGGATCATGGCCAAAAAGAACGGTATATCCGGCTGGGTGGATTCATGCCTTTAAAAACGCGTATAAAAAAGAGCGGTTACCGTTATCGGCAAACGCTCTTTTTTGTTATGTATCATGCCATCAGCGTATTATGGAACAATCTCCGCACGCGGAAAAATTCTGTCTTATTTCTCCCCAAATGTACCGCATTGGTGAGAAGTACCGCCCAAATACTCGTTTCGGAATCCACGTACAGGGAGGTTCCCGTAAATCCGGTGTGCCCATAAGAACCGTAAGCGAATAGATCGCCGCAGGCGGACAACCCCGGCATGGGCGGACGAAGCTGGAAGCCCAATCCTCGGGACTCGTTCTTACCCTTGGTATAGTCGGTAACAGCCAGGTCAAAAACTCGATTTGAAAGGAATCTCGTTTCGGATCGGTCACGATCCTCCTTCACGGAAGCCGAATCCGTTCGATCAAGAACGGAGGCCGGCAATGCTCCTCTCAAGGAGAGCATTTGCGCAAACGTCACCATGTCGTCCAGTGTGGAGAAAACGCCGGCATTTCCCGAAATGCCTCCGAGGAAGTGGGCATTCTCGTCGTGCACGTGGCCTTGGATGTAGTATTGATGCAGGGGAGAAAATTCCGTCGAGGCGCATAGGCTGCCGGGCTTGTTTCGATTGTCACCGAACGGGAGATATCCCGTGTCCCCCATCGCCAAAGGTTCAAAAACGTAGCTGCATGCCAGCTCATCCAGCCGCTTGCCGCTGACGCGCTCCAAAATCTGTTGGAGCAGGATATAGCCCATGCAGGAGTAGTGCACCTGCTCTCCCACGCCGCAAAATGGAGCGGAGCGAAGGATGGTACGCGCTACCAGCGAATCAAAATCTCCCGAGCCCACGGCATATGTAGGGATCTCCCGCCACAGGGCGATGTGCGGAGTAATGCCGGAAGAGTGGGTCATAAGATGGAATACGGTGGCGGATGCCCGTCCCTCGGGAATTCCCAGCAGCTCCTCCTCCGTGAAAAAGCGGGACAACGGATCCGACAAAAGAAGCTTTCCCTCTTCCACGAAGCGCAACGCCACCATGGTGGTGGACAAGAGCTTGGTGAGGGAAGCCATGTCGAAGCGGGTATCCGACGTAACGGCCGTCCGCTCGGGGAATAGGGAACGATGCCCCAAAGATCGAGTCGTATAAATCTCGTTGCCGCATCCAACGGCGTAAGCGGCGCACGGAATGATTCCGCGGGAAACCGCATCCTCCAGCAGAGTGTGCGTATGGTTCAAATTCATGATGTTCCTCCGAAATAAAAACGCAAGCGGGCTCGGTAAGCCCGCTTGCGTTGGATGTTGGTGAGACTTATCCCTCTGTCTTGCCGAGAGCCTGCTCCAGCCAAATCAGTCCGTAGCCGAAGGCCTCATACAGGCCAACCTTCTCGCCCTGACGGACGATCTTGTTCTGATCCTGGCTCTCCACGACTTGAACCAAAATCTTGTCGGGCAGTTTCGTACCGTTCTCGGTCTTATAGCTGAAGATTTCCAGAATGAGAATATATTTCTCGGTCAGATCACCGTAACAGATGGTATCACCCTCACGAACCAGGGGACGATCCTTATACATCAGGTATTTTCCCTCAACCAGGGGAGTACCCATAGGATTCAATGCATCGGCACTCATGTCGTATCCTCCTTGTGCTTTGTCATTCGATTACAGTATAGTATAACACAGTTTTGCGAAAATGTCAAGTCAAAACGGGATATATTTTCTCCCCTGCATCAAAAAGGGAATAAAAACGGAAGAGACTCCCGCTCGCGTCGCTCTTACAGGACGAAAAGCTTGATCGCCTTCACGGCCTTCCCACCCTCGTATTCACCGACCTCGCCCAGCGCGAAGAACTGACCGCTTGCGTCACAAAGCCGAAGCCGTGTGCCGACGGGGAAGGATATTCCTCCCAGCTTTTTCAGATAGATCTCGCAACCGTTGCGGCAGAGGGTGCGGTAGAAATCCGGCAAGCAGAGTGTTTCAAGATCGTTGAACAGCTCTTCGACGGGGTGAAGCAAAGAGAATCGCTCCTGCGTTTCCATGGTTTCCAGCTGATCAAGTGTTACGCAATCTGTAATCGGAAAGCCTCCCGCCTCAACGCGTCGCAGGGTAGCCATCACACCGCCGCAGCCCAACGCCGCTCCTATGTCGGCGCACAGGGTGCGGATGTAGGTGCCGCCCGATACGCGCGCTGTCATGCGGTAATCGCAGGGAGAATCGGTGGCGGTGCAAGTCAAGGACAGAACGGTAACGGGCCGCGCCTCTCTCTCTACCGTTTCACCGGCTCGCGCCATGTCGCAGAGCTTGCGGCCATTGACCTTCAGCGCCGAGTACATGGGCGGGATCTGCATGATCTCTCCACGGAAGGAGGGAAGCACCGCCTCGATCTCCTCGATGGTGGGAATAGAATTGCTCTCGGTCAGCACTGTTCCCGTTACGTCCTCGGTGTCCGTGGTGAGTCCTAAACGCAAAGTAGCCTCGTAAACCTTTTCATCGTGAGACACATATTCGCAAGCTTTGGCAGCTCTTCCAAGAAGAACCACCAGTACACCCGTAGCCAGGGGGTCAAGCGTACCCGTATGCCCCACCTTCTTGGTGCCAAATAGCTTTCGAACCTTCCAAACCACGTCATGGGAGGTCATCCCCGCGGGCTTGTCCACCAAGAGGATGCCATCGGGATCTGTATGGAGAGTTTCAATCGACATAGTCTTCTCCTTTTGCGTGTTGTTATCCGGTCGATCGCAAGCTTTCGCTCACGTCGGAACAAGTTCTTTTTTCATTATACCACAAATCCCTGCTCCTGTAAAGCGACCAAGCCGCAAAATTTGAAATTCATTCATAAAATTCCAAAATAAACCCCCAAAATATGTGTTATACTATCCTCAAAATTCCAACCCCAACAAAGGAGCCTTCCATGTCCCCCGTCATTGATTTCCACACCCACGCATTTCCCGACGCGCTGGCTCCCCGTGCCATCGCCCAATTAACCATCAACGCCGCTGCCAGCGGATATATGCCTATGACAGACGGCACAACGGAAGGTCTGATCCACTCCATGGATAACGCCGGGATTAGTCGTTCCGTGGTCTGTAATATTGCCACCAATCCTCATCAGATGGAGAAGGTCAATGAGTTTGCGCTTTCTCTGAAAAATCATCCCCGCCTCATTCCCTTGGGCTCGGTTCATCCCAACGCATCTTATGAAAACGTGGAGGCAACCTTAAACACTCTCAAGGAGGGAGGCATCCCCGGTATCAAGATCCATCCCGACTATATGAACACCGAGATCGATTCTTCGGCATTCACTCCCATTTTTGAACTTTGCGCCCATCTGGGGCTTTTGGTTGTTACCCACGCGGGATTTGACCCCGTTCAGCCGGAGCACATGCATTGTACCCCCGACATGGTACTGCGTGTAATGGATAGCCATCCTACGCTTAAGCTGGTGGTCGCGCATACGGGCGGCTTTGCTTGCGAATCCGAGGCTTTGGACAAGCTCTGCGGCGCCCCCGTATGGCTGGACACCTCGCTTTCTGCTCTACGCATGGTCAAGCATCCTGAGCAGGGACTGCTCTGCGCCGAAATTCTTCGCAAGCACGATCCCGGCCGCATCCTGTTCGCGACCGATACCCCTTGGTCGGATCCGATTCAAGAAATGGCCTTCATCGAGTCTCTCGGGCTTGGGGCATCGGTCGCAGATCGAATTTTCCATGGGAACGCCGTCGATTTGCTGAGATCTTGCGGCTTTGACGCGGAGTAAGACTCCGCTTACGATACCCTCTAAGAGCAGGTAAACAGCCTGCTCTTTTTGTTCTTCACAGTTTGTTTACAAAAAGAATGAGCCTATGCCGTTGACTATAAGGACGAAATCATGTATAATTATGGTAAATTGGGGGAGGAGTGGTCTTTCTGTCCAAATACTTGTCTGAGCATATCCAAATGGTTCTATATGAGCTTGGGTATCAGGAAAAGCAGGGAGGGAAAGACACGAAATTTCCCCAAAATGTACGTTTACTGAAAGGAATTTGGTAGAGGTTCAATGTTGAATTTTGAAAAGCAGGAAACCAAGGGGCGCGCCGCCATGCTCGCTCTGTTTGATGCCGGAACCTTCGTGGAGACGGGCGCATACGTCCGCCGTCCGGGTGATGGAGAAGCCTATGATGCCGTTCTGACCGGCTATGGCTCGGTAGGAGGCAAGTTGGCCTTCGCCTTTGTTCAGGATAGCGACCGCAAGGCCGGTGCTCTGGACGCTGTTGGCGCTGATAAGATTGAAAAGCTGTACGCGCAGGCGCTTTCGGTTGGCGCTCCCGTGATCGGAGTGTTCGACTCCGCCGGAGCCGTTGTTTATGACGGAGCCCCCGCTCTCACCGCTTACGGCCGTGTGATGAAGTGCGTATCCTCCGCTTCCGGTGTTATCCCCCAGATCGCCTTGATTGCCGGCATCTGCACGGGTATGGCTTCGGTTATCGCCTCTATGTTCGACGTGACGGTCACCGTCAAGAGCCTCTCGGAAATCGCTTTCCATACCGGCTCCGCCAAGGGAAACGACAAGACTTCCTACGCCGAGACCTGTGGCCTGACCACCATCAACGCCGAGGATCTGACCTCCGCTCAGACCGCTGTTCGTGATCTCGTCACTCTCCTGCCTCGTAACAACCGCGACGTGGCTGATACACAGCCCACCGACGATCCCGCACGCGCTGTAGCCGCCGATGAGCTTACGGGTCTGGCTTTGGTCACCGCTCTGGCCGACAACGGCAAGGTTCTGGATCTCTACGGTGAGTTCGCTCCCGAGCTGACCACCGCGCTCTGCGCGATCGGAGGCTGTGTGTGCGGTGTCATCGCCAACGATGCGTCCGTGAACGGAGGCCGTCTTACCCCCAAGGGCGCGCGCAAGGCCGCTCGCATGGTATCCTTCTGTGATGCATTCTCCCTTCCCGTGGTGACTCTGGTTGATTCCGAGGGCGTCGATAATTCCGCTCCCCGTGAGCCCGCTCCCGTGTTTGGCAAGCTGGCCAAGGCTTACGTCACCGCTACCACCGCCAAGATCAGCGTGGTTGTTGGCAAGGCCTACGGTGCCGCCTTCACCCTCCTGGGCTCTCACGCTCTGGGCGCAGACCTGGCTCTGGCTCTCCCCGAGGCCGTGATCTCCGTCCTGCCTCCCGAGAAGGCCGTTGCCTTCCTGATGAACGATCAGATCACGCAGGACAAGTCTCGCGAGGCTGTCGAGGCTGAGTGGATGGAGACCATCGCCTCTCCCGTCAAGGCTGCCGAGAGCGGTGATATTGATGATATCGTTCCTGCAGTTGAACTGCGCGCCCGCCTGTCCTCCGCCCTGTATATGCTGGCAGAGAAGGCTGATACTACTCCCGACCGTAAGCACGGCGTTCCTACGCTGTAAGGAGGTCGCTCCATGAAAAGAATTATCAGTCTGTCCCTTGCGGCGCTGATGCTCGTTACCCTTCTGCTGACCGCCACGTCCTGTGAGTTCAGCATGGAGAGCATGACGGGCTATACACGTTTGAGGGATCACATCATTGACACCGTCGGTCAGAATAACGAGCTGGCTCTGGACGGTTCAGCAATGGGCTTTGCCTCTGTCAAGCTGGTCGCTCCCATTCAGAAGAGCGAGAGCACCGTCAAAGAGGTCTACCTGGTTGCGGACGGTGCCAGCCAGTCCAATCTGGTTCGCTTGACCCTGAAGCTGACCGACTCTACCGAGAAGGCCCATCTGACCTATCAGCTCATCAATACGGCTGAGCAGAAGATCGTCCTCGCTGCCGAGGCTACCGTTCTGCTCACCCACTACACCGGAAACGATCTGGTTGAGTTTACCTCTGTAACCAACATCCACCCCGCCAATGAGCAGTCCTACCGTGAATCGGTGACCTCCATGCTTAATTCGGCGCTCAAGGTGCTGGACACCTACACCACCAAGAATCTGGACATGGATCTCCACGATATGGGCTTCATTGTCCTGTCAGCTAAGTACATGGCTTCTGTCGAGTCCACCGAGGCTACGGAAGACCTCGGCGGTGCCTTCTCCTCCGAGAGACTGAGCATGGCCGGTCTCACGATCGTGCAGGGTATGGGCATGGTCTTCTTGGTTCTGGCCATCCTGTGGATGGTGCTCCTGATCTTCAAGAAGATCTTCTACAAGGATCCTGCCAAGGCCGAAAAGAAGTCTGCTCCCGAGGCTCCCGTAGCTGCTCCCGCTCCCGCTCCCGTTCAGGCTGTCCCCGCTACTGACGACGGCGCTCTCATCGCCGCCATCACCGCCGCCGTGGCCGCCTATATCGAGTCCGACCCCGCCCTGTCCTCCCAGTTCGCAAGCGGCTTCCGCGTGGTATCTTTCAAGCCCACGAGCAAGTCCCGCAACCGCTGATCACTTCATATTAGAAAGGAATTTACCATCATGAAAAGATTTAACGTGACCGTTAACGGTGTCGCATACGACGTTACTGTTGAGGAGATCGGCGGCGTTGCCTCCGCTCCCGTAGCCGCTCCTGTGGCTGCTCCCACTCCCGTGGCTGCCCCCGTTGCTCCCGCAGCCGCTCCCGCTGCTCCCGCAGGCCCCGCCGGTGCTACCGCCGTCAAGGCTCCCCTGCAGGGTACTGTGATGAAGGTGCTGGTCAAGCCCGGCGATTCCGTCAAGAAGGGCTCTCCCGTCTGCGTCATCGAGGCGCTGAAGATGGAGAACGACGTGCCCGCTCCCGCCGACGGTGTAGTTGCATCCGTCAACGTCAAGAGCGGCGACAGCGTCAAGACCGACGAAGTTCTGCTGACTCTGAACTGATAAGCCACTCCATCCAACAATACTTGAAAGGAAGGCTTATCCATGTCCGAATTGATTCAAAGCTTGTTGAATTTCTTGGTCGGCACGGGTATCTGGAAGGTGCTGTTCACCCCTACGGGTGAGGGTCACGGTCTGTTCGATCTGGCCGAGTCGGGTTGGGCGTTCAATCCCACCGCATGGCAGCTTCTGGTGATGTACATCATCGTGGGCATCCTCGTTTATCTGGCCATTGTTAAGAAGTTCGAGCCTCTGCTCCTTCTCCCCATCGCCATCGGTATGATGCTGACCAATCTTCCCGGCGCGAACCTGTTCCATCTGGACTACTTCATCGCCGACAACATTGATTTCGGCTTCATCCTCCATCACGGTGGATTCCTTGACCTCCTGTATCTGGGCGTGAAGCTGGGTATTTACCCCTGCCTGATCTTCGTGGGTATCGGCGCTATGACCGACTTCACCCCCCTGATCTCCAACCCCAAGTCCCTGCTCATCGGTGCGGGCGCACAGCTGGGCGTGTTCGTGGCCTTCGCATTCGCGCTGGTCTCGGGCGTGTTCAGCCCCAATGAGGCCGCATCCATCGGTATCATCGGCGGCGCCGACGGCCCCACCGCCATTCTGGTGACCAACACGCTGGCTCCCGCTTTGCTGGGTGCTATCGCCATCGCGGCCTACTCTTACATGGCGCTGATCCCTATGATTCAGCCTCCCTTCATGAAGATGCTGACCACCGACAAGGAGCGCAAGATCAAGATGACGGCTCTGCGCCCCGTGTCCCAGACCGAGAAGATCCTGTTCCCCATCGTGGTGCCCTTTGTCGTCGGTCTCATCGTCCCCGACGCGCTGGCACTCATCGGCTGTCTCATGTTCGGTAACCTGCTCAACGTCTGCGGCGTTACTGACCGTCTGTCCAAGACCGCTCAGAACGAGCTCATGAACATCGTCACCATTTTCCTCGGTATCTCCGTGGGCGCGACCGCCTCTGCGGCCAACTTCCTGCGTCTGGAGACCATCCTCATCATCTTCTGCGGTCTCGCCGCCTTCTGCGTGTCCACCATCGGCGGCCTCTTGACTGCCAAGATCATGAATAAGTTCTGCGGCGGTACCATCAACCCCCTCATCGGCTCTGCCGGTGTCTCCGCCGTGCCTATGGCAGCCCGCGTGTCCCAGACCGTGGGTCAGAAGTACGATCCCACCAACTTCCTTCTCATGCATGCCATGGGTCCCAACGTCGCGGGTGTCATCGGTTCTGCCGTCGCCGCCGGCGTGTTCCTGTCCACCTTCGCGTAAAATCAGAATAATCGAAAGGGAATAAATATGAGCAAGGTAAAAATTACCGAAACCGTTCTGCGTGACTCTCACCAGTCCCTCATCGCCACCCGTATGACCACCGAGGAGATGCTCCCCATCCTGTCCGCCATGGACGAGGTGGGCTACCACTCTCTGGAGGCATGGGGCGGCGCAACCTTCGACTCCTGCATGCGATTCCTCAATGAGGATCCTTGGGAGAGACTGCGTAAGATCCGCGCTACCGTCAAGAACACCAAGCTGCAGATGCTCTTCCGCGGCCAGAACATTCTGGGCTACCGCCACTACGCAGACGACGTGGTTGCCTACTTCGTGCAGAAGTCCATTGCCAACGGTATCGACATCATCCGTATCTTCGACGCCCTGAACGATCCCCGTAACCTGAAAACCGCCATCGACGCCACCATCCGCGAGGGCGGTCACGTGCAGGCGGGCTTCTCCTACACCACCGGCGCTGTGTACACCCTGGACTACTACGCCAAGTACGCCAAGCAGTTGGAGGAGATGGGCGCACACTCCATCTGTATCAAGGATATGTCGGGTCTTCTGAAGCCCTACGACGCTTACGAGCTCGTCCGCACTCTGAAGCAGAACGTCAAGATCCCGATCCAGCTCCACACCCACTACACCGCAGGTCTGGCCTCCATGACCATCCTGAAGGCCGTTGAGGCAGGCGTGGACGTCATCGACACCGCCATCTCCCCCATGGCTCTGGGTACCTCCCAGCCCCCCACGGAGCCCATCGTGGCCACTCTGGCCGGCACCCCCTACGACACCGGTCTGGATCTTACGAAGCTGGATAAGATCACCAAGTACTTCACCCCTCTCCGCGAGAAGTACCTCAAGGAAGGCCTCTTGGATCCCAAGGTGCTGAAGGTGGACGTCAACGCCCTCCTGTATCAGGTTCCCGGCGGTATGCTCTCCAACCTCATGTCTCAGCTCAAGCAGGCCGGCAAGGAAGAGAAGCTCACCGAGGTGCTGGAGGAGGTTCCGCGCGTCCGTGCCGACGTGGGTTATCCTCCCCTCGTTACCCCCTCCTCCCAGATCGTGGGTACCCAGGCCGTGTTCAACGTCCTCATGGGCGAGAGATACAAGACCTGCACCAAGGAGTTCAAGGATATCGTGCTGGGTAAGTACGGTAAGACCCCCGTGGCCATTGATCCCGCCTTTGCCAAGAAGATCATCGGCGACCAGAAGGCCATCTCCTACCGTCCCGCCGACGATCTCGCTCCCGAGCTGGAGAAGCTCCGCGCCGAGATCCCCGCAGGCTACCTCGAGCAGGATGAGGACGTGCTGTCCTACGCTCTGTTCGACAAGGTGGCTCTGAAGTTCTTCGAGTACCGCAAGAATCAGAAGTACGGCATTGATGCCAATGCCGACCATGCAAACGGAGTCCATACCGTCTGATGGACGAGACGCGTGAAGGCTTCCTCGGAGGCTTTCACGCGTTTTTGCGATACGTGAAAGTGCCGCCACACAGCGGCAGAATGGAGGCTTGAATGAATCCGCTTCTTCCGGATACCTGCTTTGTTCCCGATGCCGAGGCCAGAGTTATGCCCGACGGGAGACTCTACCTCTACGGCTCATGGGATATTACGGGCAGTAACGATTACTGCTCTGCTCTTGCCCACGCCTTTTCCACCGACGATATGATCCACTTTACGGATCACGGTGTTATCTTCCGCAATGACGAAAGCTTTCAAGGCTTCCCGTGGAGTCCCGACAGCCATCTCTACGCCCCCGATGCCATCCATAAGGACGGGAAATACTACTACTACACCTGCGGAAATCATGCCGAGGAGGGCGTTGCGGTGGCGGATTCCCCCGTTGGCCCCTTCTCTCCGGCTGAACCCGTTGAGATCGCCAACGGCGACAGCATCGATCCCTCCATATTCGTGGACGACGACGGAACGCCCTACTACTTCTGGGGGCAGTTCACCCTTCGCGGCGGTCAGTTGGCCGATGATATGAAAACTCTTTTGCCCGAGACGGTCAAAAGGGATATTCTCACCGAATGGGAGCACGGCTTCCATGAGGGTGCCAGCATTCGCAAGCGGGGCGGGAAGTACTACATGGTCTATACCGATATCGCGAGGGGCAAGGCGACCTGCCTGTCCTACGCCATGGCAGACCATCCTCTTGGCCCCTACAAGAAGGGCGGTGTCATCGTGGACAATATCTACTGCGACCCCTCCTCGTGGAACGACCACGGCTCCATTGCCGAGTTCAAAGGGCAATGGTACGTATTCTACCACCGCTCCTCCCAGAACCGCAACACCTGTCGTCGCGTCTGCGCCGAGCCCATTTTCTTCGACGAGAACGGCTTCATCCGCGAGGTGGAAATGACCTCCTCGGGTGTGGAGTACGCCTTGAATCCCTTCGACGGCATCCCCGCTCGTGCGGCTTGCCGCATGATGGGGAACTGCTACGTGACTCTGGAGGAGGACTGTGAGGTGCTGAAGGTTCGTCTTGGCGGCCATTGGGGCATCCGGGACTGGGCCGAGTATAAGTATTTGGATTTTGGCGACGGAGCTGTACAAGCCTTTGTCGTCACCGTACGCGGAAAGGGAAGCATCACCCCTACGATTGATGGAAATACCCCTCTGTGCACGATTTTCTTCGACTGCGATACCCCCACTGTTCTGGAGGCCCCCATTCCTCCCATCTCCGGCCGCCGCCCTCTATGGCTGCATTTCGACGGAGAATTTACGCTGTGGGAATTCGCTGTCAAAAGCTGAATCATCAAGAGCCCTTCGAAAGAGGGGCTCTTTTGTGTTGCGGAAAGAATAAAACGAAGGATGGCGGGAAAAATTTTAATGAATAAGGAAACTCGTATTTTAATTTTCTCCGCACTATTTTTACCGAAAGGTCCTCTGTATGCCCAACGTCCTTGATTATATTGAATGGCGAGGTGATCTCACCCTCGACGATTCTCCCCTCAACGAGGTGGATAATCTTATCTTTTGCCTGCTTGCCTACGTGGATCTGGACGGCATCGTCCCCGGTTACCCGAAACAGGGACGGATTTCTCTTCGAGCCGCCGCCGCAGAATATTTTTTGACCCATCCGGAGCCTACCTCCCGTCCGTTAGGACTCATCATTCCCTCCGATATTCTTGTCCTCCTTCGACGTATGGCTCAAGCGCCCCGCTATCGGGAGATCGAGCTGACGGGATACGTGAACCGCATCAGCGAAAAACGGGAATACCAGTTTTCTGCCGTTACCCTCCACCTCCCCGGTGAGTCGATCTTCGTGGCATTTCGTGGTACGGACGATACCATCATAGGTTGGAAGGAAGACTTGAATCTATCGGTCATGGAGGAGATCCCCTCCCAACGCATGGCCGCCGATTATCTGAATTCCTTGGATATTCCTCCCGATACGGATATTATCGTGGGAGGGCATTCCAAGGGAGGAAATCTGGCTGTATGGGGAGCGCTCCATGCGGAGGAATCTATCCGCCAACGAATCACAACGGTCTATTCCAACGACGGACCCGGGTTCTCCGAGGGTACTACACGCTCGGATGCTTATCAAGCACTTCGTCCGCGGATCTGTCTGCTTCTGCCCGAGGATTCTTTGGTTGGTCTTCTTTTGGAGCAGGAGGAGAGTTACCGAGTGGTTAAGAGCAACCGCAGGGGGCTTTATCAGCACGACGGCCTCTCCTGGGAGGTATTGGGCGGCTCCTTTCTTACGGCTAAAGATCTCTCGCCCGTCGGCTTGCGTAACAAAACCCTCCTTCATGACCGTATCTATGCTATGCCGATCCCACAGAGAAGGGAGGCCATCCGCCTTCTGTTTACCTTGCTGGAATCCACAGGAGCCAAGACCCTTACCCAGCTGTACAGCACCAAGACTCATTCGGCCATCAACCTCCTGAAAGCATACAGAGCCCTGTCGGAAGCCGACCGCACAGCCGTCCGTGACCTTTGGGAGGGACTTTTTTCGGGCGAGGGAGACTCGCCCGTTCCCATCCCCCCGTCATCTCCCAAATCATGTCCCTGCAAAGGAAGGGTGCGGATGGAATTCTTTCCTTTTTTCCTGCCGTGAGCTTTTTGTCGGCATATAATTTTGTGTCTACACTGTAAATTTATCATCAAGGGACATAAGATTAACGGCAGGTTAATATTTGTATGGTATACTGAAAGGGTACAATAGGTACGGCTACCCAAATTTGCCGTATAGAACGGAGAAAACCCATGCTACAATTGAAAAACATCAAAAAGACTTATGATGTAGCTGACCAGCCCGTCGTTGCTCTGGACGGAGTCAGCATAGACTTCCGGGAAAATGAATTCGTATCCATTCTGGGCCCCTCGGGCTGCGGCAAAACCACGTTGCTCAATATTGTGGGTGGTCTTGACCGCTATTCCGAAGGCGATCTGCTCATCAATGGAAAATCCACCGAGGACTTCAAGGATCGCGAATGGGATACCTACCGCAACCACAGCGTCGGCTTCGTGTTCCAGAGCTACAACCTCATCCCCCACCAGACGGTTCTGGCCAACGTAGAGCTCGCCCTGACTCTGTCGGGTGTGTCCAAGGCTGAGCGCAGAAGAAGAGCAGCCGAGGCGCTTATCAAGGTGGGTCTGGGAGATCAGCTCTACAAGAAGCCCAACCAGATGTCAGGCGGTCAGATGCAGCGCGTCGCCATTGCCCGCGCCATCGTCAACGACCCCGATATCCTTCTGGCCGACGAGCCTACGGGTGCTCTGGATACGGTTACCAGCGTGCAGATCATGGAGATCCTCTCCGAGATCGCCAAGGATAAGCTGGGCATTATGGTCACCCACAATCCCGAGCTGGCCGAGCAGTATTCCACCCGTATCGTCAAGCTCCGCGACGGCCGTGTCATCGATGATTCCATGCCCTTCGAGGCTCCCGCCTCCAAGGAGGAGGTCGTCCGCAAGACAGATGTCAAGAAGGGGAAAAAGACCTCCATGTCCTTCTGGACGGCCTTTACCCTTTCTCTCAACAACCTGATGACCAAGAAGGGACGTACCTTCATGACCTCCTTCGCGGGCTCCATCGGTATCATCGGTATCGCCCTCATTCTGGCACTGTCCAACGGTATCAACATCTTCATTGCCACGGTGCAGGAGGACACCCTGTCCACCTTCCCCCTGTCCATCCAGAAGACCACACAGGACTACGCCTCCATGATGTCGGCCATGATACAGGTCTCGGAGGAATCGGATATCGAGATCGATGAGAGCAAGATCTACGTGGACGACTCCATGGGCACCATGATGCAGGCCATGTCCGCCACCGTAGAGAACGATCTCGTCCGTTTCAAAAAGTACATCGACGAGCACTACGACGAGCTGGAGCCCTACCTCACCGCCGTCAAGTACACCTATGATTTCGATCTCCAGATCTTCACGGGCGACGGCAAGGTGCAGGTCAACCCCACCACCATTTTCAATTACATGGGTGATGCCTTTGCGGGCATGACGGATCTCATGTCTATGTCGGGTATGGGCAGCTCCTTCAGCGTCATGTCCGAAATGATCGACAATCAGGAGCTTCTGGATCAGCAGTATGAGCTGGTCGGCGAGGGCAGCCATTGGCCCGAGAACCCCAACGAGGTGGTGCTGGTGGTTGGCCGCAACAATTCCATCTCCAAGATGACCCTGTACATGCTGGGCGTGCTTCCCATGGAGGAGATTGAGGAGATCCTCAAGGATCTCATGATCAACGGTGAGTATGAGTCCTCCCATATGGAGGCTTACGATCTGACTGACTTCCTCGGCATGGAATTCCGGATGCTCAACACCTCGGATTTCTTTGAAGAGACCAAGCTCACCTATACCGCTGACGGTAAGAGCTATCCCATCTGGCAGGACATCCGCGATCTTCCCGGCTGGGAGGACAGACAGGCTGATTTCGTCACCGAAAACGGCACTACGCTGAAGATATCCGGTATCGTCCGCCCCAAGGAGGGTGCCTCCGCCTCCTCCATTTCGGGGGCCATCGGCTACACCAAGGAGCTGACGGATCTTATCCTCGGCATGAATGCCGAGAGCAAGGTTATCGCCCAGCAAAAAGAGACTCCTAACAACAACGTCCTCAACGGTGAAAGCTTTGAGCGTATCCCCTATACGCCTGAGACGCTGGATGAGCTCATTGAGAAGGTAGGGCCTGCCAATATGGCCACCTTCTATGGCTACATGACTATGATGATCCGTTCCAGCGAGGAGTATGCCTCCATGCTGGAGGTCACCCCCGAAACCTTCCCCATGTTCATCGCCACTATGGATAACAAGGCGCAGGCCAAGACCGTGGCCGCCATGCTGGCCAAGGCACAGGAGAATCTGGCTGCCAGTGAGAACCCTGCCGCAGGAATGGCTCTCACGGGACTCTTCATGGTACTGAAGAATATCCCCGGCGGCCTGTCCACCGTGGATTTCACCGCAGACAACGTCATTGAGCTTCTTCCCCTCATGTCCATGGAGCAGATCATGGTCATGATGATGGGTGTGGAGGCGAATGAGCAAATTCCCATGCCCATCAGCGGTCTGGCTGCCCTTTGCGGTGAGGAATTCATGAATGGACTGTACGCCGAGATGAACGACGGCATGGATGAATGGCAGATCAATGACAAGACCTTCGCCCTGCTCCTGCCCTCCATCGTGGAGGCCGACAAGGAGCAGACCGACGAGGACAAGAAGATGTTCCCCGTGCTCGAGAAGGCCATCTACGACCTCCTCCCCGAGAAGGACGCCACCTAC
>JAZOOM010000368.1:0-13778 GCA_045655025.1 Eubacteriales bacterium
ATGCTGTCAGCGTTAGGACGGAGCTGAAGCACCACGGTGTTGAAGCCGTCTCTGACAACGTTATCCAGCACCGTTACCATTCGGTTGCGGAAATCTGCCTCGGTGCGTTGGGTACTTCCATTGGTGTAGATGGGCTGAAGGTCGAACTGGGACAGCCAGATGGCCTTCCAATCCGAGCTGATGACCTCGGGCTTGGAGGGGACGAAGGGAATGGTGCCGTCGGGGGTCTTCTCGGTTTCGGGCTCGGTGGGAGCCTCGGTGGGTTCCTCCGTAGGTGTCTCCGTGGGAGCCTCGGTAGGCGCGTCGGTGTCAGAGGGTTCGGTGTCGGTCACAGATTCTACTGTGGTATCGGTGGGCGCGTCGGTGGCGGGGTCGCAGGCGCACAGGATAGCGCACAGAAGCAGGATACTGATCAAAAGGAACAGGTAACGTTTCATAAGCACTCCTTACGTTGTTTCTAAGGGATCATTCGGCTTGGGAAATGTTGGGCGGAGGATACTCAATCACCGTATCCCGCGACAGCGGCTCACCCAACACGGGCAGATCCTTGTCGTCGAAGGTAATGGGCTGGACGTACATGAAGCGCCCGCCCTCACCCGCGTCGGGAGTGGACATACCGTGATAGGAGATCCAAGTCGCTCCGTCGGGGGTATGAAAGAAGAAGCAATGACCCACGCCGTAGACCTCGTTGGCGGCCTCAAAGATGGGGGTATTGTGCTTGTTCCAGTTGGATTTTTTCATGACGGAATCCACGGTGAAGTCCTCACCCGTAAATTCAATGAGACCCAAGCAGTAGAATTCCGACCAGCACCCGCTGGCGGAGTAGATGAGGGAGAGCTTGCCGTCGTGGCAGAGGAACACGGGGCCTTCGTTGACCCGCTCGTCCTTGCCCTCGGTCTTGCCCTGCCTTTCCCACGGATATCTGGGGTAGGAGATCTCCAGGCGCTTGTCGGATACCGTCCAGGGATTCTCCATCACCGCAAGGGTAATGACCTGTCCCTTCCCCGTAAATTGGGAGAAGGCGGTATACAGCGTACCGCTGACCTCGTCGTAGAACACGGTCTGGTCGATGGCGAGGACATTGGGGTCGGTGTAGCCCTTGAACACGTACTCTCCGAAGGGATCATTCGTTACTGACTCCAGACAGAACATACGGATGGAGAAGAAGTCCCATCCGCTTGTGGAGCCGCTGGCGTAGACGTACCAACGGTCGGTGGAGGGGTTGTAGTGGAGCTCGGGAGCCCATACGTTGCCCTGCACCTCGTCACAGAGGTTCATGATGACCGTTTTTTCGTCGGTCAGAACCGTCTTCAGGTCTTTGCTGCGGTAGATGGCGATACCCAGCGCCTCGGTGAAGGTGGCGTAGTAGTATCCGTCGTGGTAGACCACCACAGGGTCGGGGGCGGCGCCTGTGGACAGGGGATTTTGCAGAGTATCCATCACGAAGGTCTCGCTTTCGGTTTCTTCCTCGGTGGGGGCTTCGGTGACTTCGGCGGTCGCCTCTTCGGTGGCCGTGTTCGTGACGGCCTCGGTAACGGTGTCACCGGCGGCCGTCGTGTCGGTGCTGCCGCTCTGCTCTGCGGGGGTACAGGCGGCCAGCGTAAGCGTGAGAGTGGCGAGGGTCAGGGCGATCTTTCTCAAAGTGCTGATCCTCACAGAAATCACTCCTCGGTCTTGTTCACGAACTTCTCGGTGTACTGGTCGATGCACATCTTGATGATCTCCTCGGCCTCCTTACGGTCGAACAGCTCCTTGACGGCGGTCTGCTTGTTCTCCAGCTGCTTGTAGACTGTGAAGAAGTGCATGATTTCGTCGAAAATGTGGGCGGGCAGCTCATCGATGGACTTGATGCCGTGGTAGGAGGGACGCGAGAAGGGAATGGCGATGATCTTGTCGTCCAGCTTGCCGCCGTCGTACATACGCATACAGCCGATGGGGTAGACCTGCACCAGGGTCATGGGGTAGATGGGCTCGGCGCACAGCACCAGCACGTCCAGGGGGTCGCCGTCGTCGGCGTAGGTGCGGGGGATGAAACCGTAGTTGGCGGGGTAGTGGGTGGCGGTGTACAGAACGCGGTCAAGACGGCGCATACCGTTCTTCTTGTCCAGCTCGTACTTGCAGGAGGATCCCTTGGGGATCTCAATGACGGCGGTAAAGTCTGTGGGGGTGATCTCGGTGGGGTCGATGTCGTGCCAAACGTTCATGGTGGACCTCCTTATATATGTAGTGATTTGCGGGGAACGGCGGAGGGGCAAGCCCCTCCCCTACGGGATCAAAGTGTGAGATAAGCGGATAGTGCTGCCACATCCCGCGCTTGCAGATACTTGCGTTGATTCGTGTCATGCTCACGGTCACGGATGAGGCGAACAACCTCGTCCAGCATGTGCCATTGGGGGCGTGTGCCGTTCTGTTCTTCGTTATCGGTCAGATGCAGTTGTCCGTCGCTAATGCTTGCATGAATAACAAAATAGTAGTCGATCTGCGTATAATCGGCATGGAACCGATTTTCTAAAACAACGCCCAATGGCTCAATCGTGGCGCAGGTACAACCTGTTTCTTCCCATATCTCGCGGATGACAGCTGCTTCGGGGGTCTCGTCTCCTTCAACACCCCCGCCGGGCAGGGAATATAGGTTGAATATCTTGGCGTACATCACCGCGAACAGTCCGTCATCACGCTTCAAAATAGCGCGGGCGGTCAGGCGGGGAGAGGCGGTGGAGAGTCCACCCGTCCCCAACACGTTTTCGTCGGTCAGCTCTGCCAGTATCGGCCATACATTGGTTTCTTCAAAAGGAACAATTGAAGTTTTCATGATCTTACTTCACGTAATCAAACTCAAACTCGTAAATGGAAACCGTATCTCCGTCCTTACAGCCCTTGGCCTCCAGCATCTCGAACACGCCGCTGGACTGCAGGACGCGCTGGAAGTAGGTGAGGGGCTCGTAATCGTCGAAGTTGATACGACCCATGAGGTTGTAGATCCAGTCGCCCTCCACGTAGAAGGTTCGGTTCTCCTGACGGATGACCGTGTCCTTGACACCGGCGCCGGGCAGGTCGGAGAGGAAGGCCTCGCCCTCCTCCACCTCGCTCTCGTAGACCGTGATGGGGGGAAGCATCTTCAGGCGCTCAGCCACGCGGAAGATCATATCCTGAATGCCCTCGCCCGTGGCGGCGGAGACGTAGATCATCTCCCACTCGTTCTCGTCCACGAAATCCTCGAAGGCCTGTACGTCCACGACCTCCTCGTCCAAAGCGTCGCACTTGTTGGCGATGATGATCTGGGGGCGGGTGGCCAGCTCGGGGCTGTACTTCTCCAGCTCGGAGTTGATGTTCTTTACGTCCTCAATGGGGTCTCTGCCCTCGAAGCAGGAGATATCCACCACGTGGAGGAGCAGACGGCAACGGTCGATGTGGCGGAGGAAGTCGTGACCCAGACCCGCGCCCTCGGCGGCACCGTCAATGAGGCCGGGGATATCGGCGGCCACGAAGCCGTCGCCACCGGGGACGGACACTACGCCCAGATTGGGGGAGAGGGTGGTGAAGTGGTAATCGGCGATCTTGGGGCGTGCGGCGCTGATGCGAGCCAGCAGGGAGGACTTACCCACGCTGGGGTAGCCGATCAGACCCACGTCGGCGATCATTTTCAGCTCCATGATGACCTCACGCTCCTCGCCGCGGGTGCCGTTCTTGGCGAACTGGGGAGCCTGACGGGTGGCGGTGGCGAAGTGGCGGGTGCCCCAGCCTCCGCGGCCGCCGCGGCAGCAGATATAGTCCGCGCCGCCATTTTCAGACATATCGTGGATGACCTTGCCCGTGGCGGCGCCCTTGATGACCGTTCCTTCCGGAACAGGGAGGATCAGAGCCGCGGCGTTGCCGCCGTGGAACTTTTCGGGCATGCCGTCGCCGCCGTTCTTGGCGGTGAAGTGGTGTTTGTAGCGGTAGGCCAGCAGGGTATTGGTGCCCTTGTCCACGCGGAAAACGACGTTGCCGCCGTGTCCGCCGTCGCCGCCGCTGGGGCCGCCGTGGGAGACGTACTTCTCGCGGTGGAACGCGATGGCACCGTTACCGCCGTTGCCGGCCTTGAGATAGACTTTTACGTGGTCGAAGAATTGCATATTGTGAATCTCCTTTCAAATGGAGTGGCTTGGTTTATTCGTGGGATCACTCATCCCACCCGTCGTCCTCGTTTTCCTTATCGTCCTTCTTGCCTCTGACGTTGATCTCGGGAGCATCGCCCTTCTGCTTGATCACCAGCTTGATGGGCGTACCCTTGAAGCCGTAGGTCTCCCGCAGGCAGTTCTCGATGTACCGCTGGTAGGAGAAGTGGAACAGCTCTGCCATGTTGCAGAACAGCACGAAGGTGGGGGGCGCGATCTGGGTCTGGGTCATATAGTAGATCTTCAGACGGCGGCCCTTGTCTGTGGGGGGCTGGACACGCATCATGGCCTCGCCAAGGACGTCGTTCAGAGCACCCGTGGTCACGCGGAGGTGGGACTGCTCGTAGACCGACTGAATGAGGTCATAGAGCCCGTCGATGCGTTGACCCGTCTTGGCAGAGACAAAGGTGATGGGGGCATAGGGCATATAGGCCAGCGCCTCGCGGATGCGGTCGGTGAAGGCCTTGGTGGTGGAGTTGTCCTTCTCAATGGCATCCCACTTGTTCACTACGATGATGGTGGCCTTGCCTGCCTCGTGGGCAATGCCCGCGATCTTCTCGTCCTGCTCGGTGATGCCCACGGAGGCGTCGATCATCAGGAGGCATACGTCGGCTCTCTCCACCGCCATATGGGCGCGGAGGACGCTGTACTTCTCCACCTGATCTCCGATCTTGGACTGACGGCGGATACCGGCGGTATCGATGAAGGTGAAGGTACCTCTTTCGTTGACCACACGGGTGTCTACGGCATCACGGGTGGTGCCCGCGATGTCGGAGACGATCATGCGGTTCTCACCGAGGAAGCGGTTGACGATGGAGGATTTTCCGGCGTTGGGCTTACCGATGACGGCGATCTTGATGCCGCTCTCCTCCTCCTCGCCATCCTCCCAGTCGGCCAGAGCCTCACAGCAGGCGTCCAGAAGGTCGCCCGTACCCGAGCCGTGGATGGAGGATACGGCCACGGGATCCACGTCGAAGCCCAGCTCGTAGAACTCGTAGTACTCATAGGGAAGGTCGCCCACGCGGTCGCACTTGTTGATGCAGGGAATGATGGGCTTGCCGCTCTTCTGGAGCATGACGCCGATATCCCGGTCGGCGGCGGTCAGACCCGTGCGGACGTCGCACATAAAAATGATCACGTCGGCATCGTCAATGGCGATCTGGGCTTGCACCTTCATTTGGGACAGGATGATGTCGTCGGTCTTGGGCCCGATTCCTCCCGTGTCGATGAGGACGAGCTGGCGGCCGTTCCACTCGGTCTCGCCATAGATGCGGTCACGGGTGACACCGGGGGTGTCCTCCACGATGGAGCGGCGCTCACCGATGAGCTTGTTGAACAGGGTAGATTTACCGACGTTGGGACGGCCAACGACGGCGATAATGGGCTTGGACATGGTTATGGTCTCCTTTCAGTTAAGGGGATTTCGTATATGAGTGTATTCGAAGCAATGCTGTAGGGGCGACCATTGGTCGCCCGCGGGCGGCTGATAGCCGCCCCTACGGTGTTTGAGGGGTTATTGGATGCCTAACATCTCTCTGATAAACTCCCCGCCGTTATTCTTGCCCGCGCGGATGGGCACGTTCAGCTTTTCGGACAGCTCGGCGGGGGTCATATCGTCGAGGAACATGGCCTCGTCGGCGCGGAGGGTGTTTTCGGGAATGATGAGCTGATCCCCCAGCTCTTTTCCCGTGAGCTGTGCCAGCATATCCTGTCCCGTGAGCAGACCCGCCACGGTGACCGACTCCCCGAAGAAGTGGTTGATGATCTCGTAGACGTGGACGGTCAGTCCCTCTACCTGCGCCTCCAGCCGTGCGGCCATGGCTTTGACGGTGGGGTAGGCGGCCACGCCCGTGCAGACCGACACGGTACGGGGGGCTTTGTAGTCGGGCAGGTACTCGTCGAGGAAGTTCATCTCCTCCTCAAACTCTGTGAGCAGGGAGGTGATCATGCCTACGCCGTTCTCGATCTGGGCGTAGCCCTCGTAGTAGTCCTCGGAGGGGAGGGGAAGTCCTGCCTTGAGGTACAGCTCGTCGGCGCAGAAGAACTTGCGAGAACCGCATTCGGCCAAGCACTTGTCCGCGAAGGCCTCTACCTGACGGATGACCGCGGCGGCCTCCTCGGGGGTGTAGGTGGTCAGGGGGTAGAGCTTGTCCCGATGGCGGGTCAGACCTGCGGGGACGATGGATACACTCTCCATGGCGTCGCCCAAGGCGTAGAGATCCCGCATGGAGCGATCCAATTCCTCGCCGTCGTTGATGCCGCGGCAGAGAACGAGCTGTCCGCACAAGGTAATGCCCGCCTCGGCCAGACGGGGGAGGTAGTCCAGTACCAGTCCCGCCCGCTTGTTGTGCATCATCTTCACCCGCAACTCGGGGTTGGTGGTATGCACCGAGATATTGACGGGAGAGATGTGCATCTCAATGATGCGGTCGATATCGTGGTCGCGGAGGTTGGTCATGGTGATGAAGTTGCCGTGGAGGAAGGACAGGCGGCTGTCGTCGTCCTTGAAGTACAGGGTCTCCCGCATACCCTTGGGAAGCTGGTCGATGAAGCAGAAGATGCACTTGTTCTCGCAGGAATGCTTCTTGTCCATGAGGGGGGTCTCGAAATCCAGACCGATATCGTCGTACTCCCGCTTGCGGATGGTGACCTCAAAGGGGACGCCGTCGCGGGTCAGGGCGAGCTTCACCTCGGTGGCCGTGAGGAAGAAGCGGTAATCCAGCACGTCGGTGACCTCGCGGCCGTTGATGGATATGAGGGTGTCCCCCGCGAGAATGCCATGCCTCTCGGCGCGGCTTTTGGGGGTGACGGCGGTGATTTTGACCATGGTGGGGTGGCTCCTTTCCTCGGGGTGAGCGGATGACATAGTGATACACAATAATCCAATCTATATTATATCATAAAAAAATAAAATTGTCAAATGGGAAAATGGGGATTATTATAGGAATGGAGGGAGAAAAATGGATGAATTGCACAAAACATGGTCATCGAATTCATGACCCGATGACAGAGAAAAAACGACTGCCCCGAGGGGCACTCGCCTTTGCATTGGAAAATCAATCCTCTTTCTTCTTCCCGCGAGCCGTGCAGACGGCGGCACCAACGGTGCAGGCAGGCAGAAGCAGAGCGGACAGGGAAGCACCGCAACCCTTCTTGGGTGCCTCAGTCTCTCCATCGGTGGGAGTCTCTGCGGGATCGGTAGGAGTCTCGACGGGGGTCGTGGTGGTCTCGGTCTCGGTGGTGGTCTCGGTCTCAACCTCCTCGGGAGGAGTGGAGCCGGGCATGACGGTGTTGAACACGTAGTTCAGTCGACCCAGAGGAGCTACGTCGCCCTCGGTGTAGAACTGCTCCATGGTGGTCATCTTGGAATCGCTGTCCACCCACTTGAAGTTCATGTTCATGTAGTCGCAGTGTGCAACGCCCAAGAGCTCCAGAGGAACGGCGATCATCATCTGATTGCCCTTGACGCGGTAGGAGACCTCGCCGATGACCTCAAAGGAGAAGGCGTTGTCCGCGCCGTTGTACTTGGCCACGGTGGTGGTGAACTCGTCCTTGGCGGAGTAGTTGACGATGAAGTCGTAACCGTACCAGCCGGTGCTCACGTCCTGATCGGCGTCAATGAAGAGCTGCATCCAGGAGGAATTCGCGTCGGGCTTGGTGATGTCGAAGCGGGTCTCGGCGTAGAAGTAGACGTTCTTCGTGTCGTGGGTGATCTTGAAGGCGGTGAAATCGTTGCGCCCCGTGATGTCGGTGTAGGTCTGCTTGCCGTAGCCCGCGAAGTCACGGTCAAGGCAATCCTTCGCATAGTCGGTGTAGGTCACGGTGACGGCATCCCACTGGTCAAAGCCGCCCGTGACGTTGATGGGATTGCGGGCATCCTGCAGGATGATGGGCGCGGCACCCTTGTACTTCTGGATGTTGAAGGCCAACTGCATGTAGTAGTTGTCGAAGTATCCGCCCTTCATCATCTCGATGTCGCGGGAGAACTCCACCGACGCCAGATCCACGAAGTGGGCATACTCGGTAGAGGTGGACTGTCTTTGGGCGATCCATTCGTTCCAGCCCGTGACCAGCACGTAGGGAACGTCAGCCTTGTGGGCGGCATCCCATTGGGCCTGGAAGTTGAGCCCCTGCTTGTACAGCTCGGGGTCGGCGGCGATGGCGTTGTAGTATTCCTCGGTCAGCTTGTCGTTGAGCTTGGCGGCACCGTAGGAGCGGCCGAGATTGCCGCGATCCATCACGTCGTAGATGGAATCGCTGAAGCGCCAGGTGCTGCGGTGCTGGGCCACGGATACGTTGATGGCAGATTTTTTGCCGTTCTCGTCCTTGTAGATGTACTGGGGACGCTTGCCGTCCATCCAAGGCCATGCGTTGACGTGGTTCTCGGGTTCGGTAGGCCACTGGTTGATCTTCATGGTGAAGAAGTCATTGATGTTGGCGTCGGCAGGGCCGATCATAACGGGCTTGCCGTCAATGCAGAACCACGTGTCGGGGTAGCGGTTCTGGGCGTAGATCTCGGTGTAGAGATTCTTGACCATGGCGTGGGCGTTAGTATTGGTGTAGAACACAACGCCAGGGGCGTTATAGCCCTGCTCGTTCAGCTCGTGGAGGATCTTCATGATCTTCAGAGCCGTATCCGCATGGGTGTGGTTGTTGGTGGTGTCGAAGAACAGGAAATCTACGCCGGCGTTGGTCAGCAGCTCCATGTGCTTGCGGAGCACCCACTCGTCGTTGATGTAGTAGTAGCCGTAGAGAGGCTCACCGAACCAGTGGAACTCGCCCACCTTGCCGTACTTGCCCGTGGAGAGCTTGCCCTTGTCGGCCTCGGGGGTGGAGTCAAGAATCTCCTGAAGATTGTAGATCTTGTCGGTGGGGGCGTGCTTGCCGTGCCACAGGAAGTAGAACATACCCACGTAGTGCTCGCCCTTGTCTCCGATGACACCCACCTCGGTGGCATCGTACAGGGAACGACCCAGATCGTCGGTGCCCGCGTAGCCGCCGAAGCGGTTGATGGAATCGTTGGGAACGGTGAAGGACTTGGTCTCGTCCCCCACCTTGTAGGAGACGGTCACGGTACGGCCGTCCTCGGACTCGGTGAAGGTCAGAGATCCCGCGCGACTGTCCTCGGGGGTCGTCTCCATGTCCTTATAGGTGGGATCTGCCCAGTCGACGGTCATACCGGTCTCCTCCTCAGTGTCAGCCTCGTTGGGGTTCTCCTTCTCCCAATCGAGAAGCTTTTTGTATTCATCATAGTTGAATTTCTCGGCGCCGTCCTCGGTGTCGAAGAAGGCGATACAGCGAATATCAATGCTGTCTCCGGGGTTGATCCTGGGGTTCAGAGGGTCGAAGCGCCATCCCGTGAAGGTCACGCTCTCGTCGCAATCCTTCCAGGCATCGCAGACCACGGCCATCTTGGCAAATTCCTTGGTGGGGATCCAGCGCCAGACCTGGATACCGCCCTTCTGACCCATCTGCACACCGTCGGAGCGGTTGCAGTAGAGCTCGCCGTCCTTGTCCATGTCGGTGCGGTAGATGATGGCCACCGACTTGCACTCCGAGGGCTTGAACTCGGGGGTGTAGAGATTGAGCAGGGGATCGTCGGCGGTGGCGGTGAAGGTGGTGTGAGAGCCCTCGGTCACCTCGAACTCCACGTTGGCGGGGCCCGCGAAGCCATAGATCTTGGTCAGATCCATGTAGCCGACGGGAATGCTGGTGTTCACCTCAGGCTTTTCGGAGGCCAGAAGATCGAAGGAGTAGGTCTTTCCGCTCATATTGTCAGGGTCGCTCATAGCGGTGTTGGCAGAGGCGGAGCATCCGGTGAAAGCCAACGCGCCTCCCAGAAGGGAGGCGCAGAGGATGGATGCTACAGCCTGCTTGAGACTGTATTTCATATTCGTTTTCCTTTCAGAGGGGGATCAATCCTTACGCTTGAAGCAGACCGCAGAGGCGGCCATGGCCAGAATGGTGATGAGACCCATGGAGATCACGGAGCCGCAACTGCCCTTGGCAGGCTCGGTCTCGGTTTCGGTCTCGGTCTCGGTTTCGGTGGGAGCCTCGGTAGGCACCTCGGTGGGAGCCTCGGTCTCAGGCTCCGTGGGAGGCTCGGTGGGGGCCTCGGTGGGGGCCTCGGTGTCCCAAGGATAGGTGATCTCGGTCAGACCGGGGATGTAGTTCTGGAACACGTAGTTCATACGACCCAGGGGAGCCACGTCACCGTCGATGTAGAAGTCCTCCATCTCGTCGTAGGTGGTGTCGCTGTCAGCCCACTTGAACTGGAAGCACAGCTCCTTGTAGCTGTTGGAAAGACCCAGCAGCTCCTGAGGAACGGTGATCATCATCTTGTTGCCCTCGACCTTGTAGGAGACCTCACCGGCGTTGGTAAAGCCGTACTTACCGTCGGTGCCGGTGTACTTGGCCACGGTGGTGGTGGTAGCACCCTTGGTCTCGTTGTTGATGACAAAGTCGTAACCGTACCAACCGGTGCCTCCGTTGCTGTCGATATCCACGTACAGCTTCATCCAGGAGGATTTGTTGTCGGCGGCGGTAATGGCCTCGGCGGTCTCCACGTAGAAGTAGAGGTTCTTGGTATCGGCGGTCACCTTGGAGGCGACGATGTCGTTACGGCCGGTATCATTGGTGTACTTGGTGCGGCCGAAGCCTGTAGCGTTACGGTCAGCGGTATCACCCTTGTAGTCATGGTAGGTGAACTGGACGGCATCCCACTGGGAGAACGCACCGGTCACGTCGATGGGATTACGGGCATCCTGCACCACCACGGGAGCGGAGCCCTTGGCCTTCTGCACGTTGTAGGCCAGTTGGATGTAGTAATTATCGAAGTAGCCGCCGCGCATCATTTCAGAGTCGCGGGAGAACTCCATGGAGGAGGTGTCTACGAACCAGATGCGGTCGGATTTGGTATCCTGTCTCTGGGCGACCCACTCGTTCCAGCCGGTGACCAGAATGTACATAGCATCGGTGTCGATGGCGCGGTCGAACTGTGCCTGGAAGTTGAGACCATGGTTGGTCAAACTGGGATCAGCCTTCCACTCGTCGTATCGCTGCTGAAGGATCTTATCGTTGGCGCGCTTTTCTGCCCAGAAGGAGCGGCCGCGGTTGGTGGGGTTGTTGTACAGGGAGGAATCCGAGAAGGCGACCGTACCGCTGTGCTGAGCGATGGAGACGCTGATGGCGGCACCGTCGAAATCGTAAGCGGAGCGGAACAGGCGGGAGGGCCACTGGAAATCCATCCAAGGCCAACCGTTCTGCTTGGACTGCTCAGTGGGCCACTGGTTCTGCTTCATGGTGAAGTAGTCGTCGATATTGGCCTCCATGGGACCGATGATGACGGGCTTGCCGTTGATTCTGAACCAGGTATCGGGATAGACCTCAGCCTTGTAGATGTTGTTGTAGACCTCGCGGATGACGCCCGCGGCGTTGGAATTGGTGTAGAACACCACCTGAGGCGCGTCGAAGCCCTGCTCGTTCAGCTCGTGGAGGCACTGCATGAGCTTCTTGGCGTTGTGGAGGTAGGAGTAGCCGTTGGTGACGTCGAAGTACAGGAAGTCGATGTTGGCCTGAGTCAGAAGCTCAGCGTGCTTGCGGTGCACCCACTGGTCGGAGGCGTAGTAGTAGCCGTACAGAGGCTCTGCGAACCAGTGCATGGCACCCACGGGGCCGTACTTGCCGCACTTGGTGGAGCCTGCGGCCTCCACGCCTACCTCATCGATGATCTTCTGGAGGTCGAAGACACCGCTGTCGCCGTGCTCTCCCTGCCAGAGGAAGTAGAACAGACCCACGTAATGCTCGCCGGTGGAGCCGTAGGCACCCGTGTCGGCGGAGGTGTACATGGTACGGTCCAGATCGTCGGTGGCGGCGTAACCGCCCATGGTGTAGTTGTAGTTGTTGGGAACGGTGTAACTTACGGTCTCACCGTTGACGTCGTAGGAGATGGTAACGGTCTTGCCGTCTGCCGAGGTCTCCATTTTGAGGGAGCCCTCGTAGAGGTCAGCCTCGGGCTCGTAGGTGCCCTCCTCGGGAGCGGCCTTGGCCGACAGAGCCGAGAAGATCATGGTGAAGGTCATGGTGGCCACGGAGCCGAGCATCAGCACGGCAAGGATGATGGCCAGGATCTTCATAATCTGCTTTCTTTTCGTGTTCATGGTTGTGTCCTTTCTTCTGCACCGCATAGGTGGGAATCATACCTATTATACCAAATTCATGTGTTTTTTGCAATAGGGTATCCTTGTTTTTGGCGTTTTGACGAAAAAACCGGAAGATAGAAAGGAAAAGTGTTGATGGGGAAGAGAAAACGAGGTAAAAGACCCGACGACGGGCGGGGCTTGCCGTAGGGAAGATGGGGAGAAAATCGAACAGCCCTCCGCCCAAGCTGGAAAACTCGGGGGCGGAAGGCTGTTTTCAAAAATCGGTTGCGCCGTTTTGTTACTGTTGGGAGGGGGGAACGGCGTTTATCCTGTTGCGGATCTGTACGGCGGTAAACTCCGGGTCGGTTACGTAGAAGTAACGAATGGTTACCTTTTTGTAGCCGCCCTTGGGGGATCGGACGGATCCCGTGATCTTCAGACAGCTGTACATGGCCAGGGGCGGGAAGACGGTGGCCAGCAAGGACAGGCATCCGTTCGGGGATTGGGGGACGCTGAAGGAGGCAACGTCAGCGATCGAGCGGTAGCCGATTTTTGTGACCTTGCCAAAGGTGCGGCAGGCGATGTCCCGATCCTCCAAAATCAGGGAGTAGCCCGATTGCAGAAGCCGTACGGGGATCCCCAAAAGGGCGAAGCCGAGGTATATGTAGAACACAAGATTATATGACTCTCGGTGAGAATTGGCTCTTGCCCAAATCTGCGCCATGTCCCATTCCCAGATCGCGCCGTTGGCGGCTCCCTGATCCTTCAGGGCGATGGAATCGGCGATGGCCAAAGCGAACAGCGTGATCACGATGACGATCAAGTAGCCTCCGACAGAGGCCAGGATCCAACGAAGCGGCTCCATCCGTTTTATTTTGTTATCCATGTTTTGTCTCCTCTCGATAGGCGTGATGCGCTCCCGTTTTTCGCACGGAGGAAGGGAAGCGATATCCTCATTATAAACCGAGTGTGTGTATTTGTCAATGCGTAGAAAGAAAATTGTGCGCTTTTGGCGGATTGTACAAGGGGCTTTACCGCTCAAGAACCTCACTCCCGCTCCAGCGGTACACCTCGAATACGCCTATGTACTTTCTGCCCAGCTTTTCTATGAGGGTGGCGGGCTTTTTCAGCTTGTCCAGCATGGCGGTCAGCTCTCCCTCGTCGTCGGGGAGCTGGTACAGCCATTCCGAGGGGGAGGCGGATATTTTCCGATGGTTGTCAAAGGCATCCGCATTCTTGTAACGCACGATGGCCACAATATGGTCTGCGAGGATCTCCTCAATGGCGGCCATGGCGTCGGTGGGATCCATGGCATCCGCGATCTCGGCCTCTCCGAACCACAGAGAGCAGGACTCCGCCATCCCCCGCCGCTCGCAGGCGGAGAGGGTGATGCTCCGTTGGGGTGCCTCGGGGTGGGGCAGGAGGAACACCATGACGGGGATGCCCTTATCGGTCACGTCGCTGACGGCGCGGGGACGGC
>JAZOOM010000369.1:0-1849 GCA_045655025.1 Eubacteriales bacterium
AGTACGACCACCGCCAAGGCACTGAGGACAGCGCAGGTGGCCAGCTTACGGGTGGAATGGGAGCGACGGGTGCGGCGGGGAGGATTGGGTGTGTTCATAGGCATCAACAACAGCAGCGTCCCATGTCACAGCAGCAGTCGGCGCAAATGAGCATGGAGCAAATATCACAGACCGAGCAACCGGAGCCGCCCGAGGTGCGGCCGCTTCCGAAGGAGGCGGAACGGTTGCGAAGCCGTTCCTGCGCATCGCGATACTCGGGATTGTCGGGGTCCATGCCGCAGGCGGTGTCAAAGAAGCTCTGGGCATCCACGTAGTGGCCGCGGCCGACGGCCACACAGCCCATGAGGAAATGCCACTCCGCGCCCCGCTCGGACTCGGGAATGGAGGCCAACAGCTGAGCCGCCTCGGCGATGCGGCGGAGATTGATGAGCTGGCGGGCGGTGACATAGGGATTGGCCGTATGGGAGGAGCCTCCCGCCGTACCCGCACCGTAGCCGCCGTAAGAGCCGCTATGGGAGCCGCCATAGGGATTCCCGTAGGCAGAGGCAGAGCCGCTTCCCGTGGCCTTGCCCGCACGGATCTTCTGGATCTCGTCGTAAGCGGCGTTGATCTCCTTCATTTTTTCCCCCGCCATCTCCGCCAGATCGCTGTCGCGGTACTTGTCGGGGTGGTACTTCCGTGCCAGAGCACGGTAAGCCGATTTGACTTCATCATCGGTGGCGGTGGGGGACACGCCAAGGATCTTGTAAGGGTCGTTCATGGTTCTATCGGTCACCTTTCAGATGTAGTAAAACGGGAAGAGGGGCTTGCGCATCCGTCACTTCCAAATAAGACCCGCTCCGCTTCTCGGGGCATCCCCTCGTAGAGAATGTTGGACAGCACACCGCTGAGGTTGAGTTGATCGGATGTATCCAGCAGGTCAAAGGCTCGCTCCAGCTCCATGAGCTCCGCCAGCAGGGCTGTCTTGATCTCCTGCCGCTTCCCTTCCGACAGCTCGGTCATGGAGGGATCGCCGTACAGGCAAGCGAGGGCGTTATAGCGGCGGTACTTCATATCCTCGGCGTAATCGTCAGCGGCATCTATCAGGTAGACCCAGCGGCCTACGTGCAGACCCACGGTGTAGGCCAGTTTTGCCTGATTTCCCTCCAGGCCGTAGGCAAGCAGACTGCCCATCAGCTCCCCGAACAGGGTAGCGGGCTCGTCCGCCGATGGAAGGCGGGAGGCCTCCAGCTCGGACAGCGCCTTCATGGAGCGGTACACACCGCTGTCCATGTCCCCATAGCCCCGCTTCACGGCGCGACGGCGCATAGAGGCCACAAAGGGAGAAGCAGCGGTGGCGGCGGTACGTTTCAGCCCTCGCTCGTCCAGCAGGTCGTCCTTTACCTTATAATGCATCAGAATGGCAGAGGCGCAGGCGCAAAACGCCAGCTCGTCGCAGGGCTCGGCCATGGGGCGCTTGCGGGTGGGATGGGCAAGACAGCGGCGGCGCTTGAAGGCGGGCTGTGTGCCCGTCAAAGCCAGTCGGACGAGGGCAAAGAGGGTCATATCGTAGGACAGCGTCATGCGGGAGCATTGCCCCGTACACTTGCCCATGGTACGGCAAAGGCCGCAGTAAACGGCACGGTAGTATTCCTGCTCCCGAACTCTCAGCTCGGGCGTGTGGGTGCGCACGTATCCGTACATAGGCGGCTTGCTCCTTTCCTGCCGAACAGGTGGTCAACGATTCAGCAAAGCTTCAAATTTGGGTTTGTCGGCCAGGGCTCTGCCCTGGACCCGCTTAAGGGACTTTTGAAAACCTCCTCGCTTTCGCTCGGGGCGAATTTGCCTTCGGCAAATATCGCGAGTCCCT
>JAZOOM010000370.1:0-2890 GCA_045655025.1 Eubacteriales bacterium
CTGAATGGGCTGGTGGTCACAGCCGTTCATGCCCAAGAGATGGGGGGTCAGGGCAAAGCGGGAGGTGGATGCCGTGATAGCGGCCAAACGGTCGCGAAGCGAGTCGGGATCGGCGGGCAGCTCCATGGCGTTGTGGTACCAGTTGGCAAACATCACGCCCATGATCTCAGAGCCGTCCGCGCCCCGCCAGATCAGCTCGGAGGTGGTGATGCCGTTCTGCTTGATGATCTTGTTATCAGAGCCCACGTCGTTGAGACCGCGGCCGAACACGGCGTTGTCAAAGCCGAAGCCGCGAACGATCTGGGGTGCTTGGGAAATATTCCCGAAGGCATCGGGGAAATAGCCCGTCTCCACAGGCGCGGCCCCGATCTCACAACAGAGCTTCAAGCCATAGAGCATATTGCGGACGTTGGCCTCGCCGGAGGTCAGATATTCGTCCTGCAAAATGTACCAAGGGCCCACCTGAATCCGCCCCGCGCGGATCAGAGCCAGCAAACGGTCCCGCATGTGGGGACGGATCTCCAAATAGTCGTCAATGACCACGTACTGGCCGTCCATGTGGTAATAGGTATAGTCGGGGTTCTTCTCCATGGTGTCAATGAGAGCATCAAAGAGCTCCACAAGGCGAACGCGGTGCTTCTCAAAGGGAAGGTACCATTCTCTGTCCCAGTGGGAATGGGGGATGACGTGGAGTGTTTTTTTCATGGTATGTAGTTCCTTTCGGGAATTTTTCTAGCCTCTATTGTACCATGAATCGGGGGATTCGTCAACGGGGTTTTGGAGATTTTTTGGAGAAGGGGAATGGCTGTTTTGCGGCACGTTCAAAAAAATAATTGTAGGGAGGCTATTAGCCTCTCCTACAACTCCTTCCAACCCACCGCTAACACCAAATAAAGAAACCCCGCCGTGAAAACACACGGCGGGGCTGGGTTTTAAGGATTCATCTGCTCGGACAAGGCTGAAAAAGCGGGCGTTTCGCGGATAAGGTCAAAACAGGCATCCCCCATATCCCGCTTCAGATCCTCCATACAGCCGTCCAGCGGATGCCGTCTGGCGGAGGCTTCACAGACAAAGACACTCGTGTAGGGTATGCTCTTTTCAGCGGGCATTTCGTCGAAGGCTTTCACGTGGTGATACGCCTTTTCCAGCCACGTCAAAGCATCCTCCCCGTGCCCCAGCGCGGCGTGGTGCTTGGCCAACTGTATGCAGTAGTACCCCACGCGGCTGTGGTAGAACAGAAGGTTTCCGTCGTACACCAAGGTTTCCCACAGCTTCACGGCGGTCTCCAACGCGAAAATGCTTTCCTCGTGGGTACGGGGCTGATTGGCGTGGACGATATTGCCGCAGAGAAAATCCATATAGGTCAGATTGTTGTAGTGCTTATGGCTCCTGTTGTGTCGGATCCCCTCCTCGGTAAACCGTGCCGACTCCAGCAGCTTTTCCCGGCAGGTGTAGATGCTCCCCGCCATATTCGCGTATTTCACCGCCTCTTCCTCGTCGGCTATATCCGCCCACCGCCAGCTGTAGGTATAAACCAAAATTTGGATCGCGCAGTCTCGGATTTCCTGATCGGTGCAATCCCGCAGGATGCGCTCACAGATGGGAATCAGCTCACGGGCGTTCTGCTGATATTCGGCTTCCTCAAAACTCCTGTCCAGCGTGGCAAAAAGGGCGTAGGCCAAATATTTGAGGCAACGGAAATCCTTGGGATACTTCTGCGCCGCTTCCCGCCACAGAGTTATCCGCTCATGGATGGTATCCTTGTTCGGGATGTGAGCCAGATCGTAGTCCCGATGGGACAGTGCCTCGACCTCGGACTCCTGCGCCGTGGCTGTACGGTCGAACAGCTCGTCTGTGGTGACGCCGAAGAAATTGGCCAACGGAACGATGAGAGTCACGTCGGGCAGGGCAATATTGTTCTCCCACTTGGAAACGGATTGGTAGGTAATGTTCAGGTATTCCGCCAGCTTTTCTTGTGTCATGCCGTTTTGCTGGCGGAGCTGCTTGATCTTCTCACCAATGGTCATGGTGATGTCCTCTCTTTCGTGTGTTTTGGTGGCCACGGTCTTATTATACACCAAACGAACAAAAAAAGCAATAACCGCCCACGCGACGGAAGCTCAACCACAGGTTGCAGAATTCCCCCGTAATACACGAACCGAAAAAATCATGTAGGGCGAGGGCTTTGCTCCCGCCGCTATACGCGAAAATTGTTTGTTATCTTTGATTTTTTGAGATTTCGGCGGGAGCAAGCCCCCGCCCTACGGCTATACTTGTCTACCAAACAGAAAAACCCCGCCGTGGAAACCACAGCGGGGCAATTCTCTATTGAGTTCTAAATTAGATCTCAGCGAAGTACTTGATGGTGCGAACCATCTGAGAGGTGTAGGAGTTCTCGTTGTCGTACCAAGAAACGACCTGAACCTGGTAGGTGTCCTCGTCGATCTTAGCCACCATGGTCTGGGTAGCATCGAACAGAGAACCGTAGGTGATGCCGATCACGTCGGAGGAAACGATCTGATCCTCGTTGTAACCGAAGGAAGCGGAGGAAGCAGCCTTCATAGCGGCGTTGATGCCCTCAACGGTAACGTTCTGGCCCTTAACAACGGCAACCAGGATGGTGGTGGAACCGGTGCAGGTGGGAACGCGCTGAGCGGAACCGATCAGCTTGCCGTTCAGCTCGGGAATAACCAGACCGATAGCCTTAGCAGCACCGGTGGAGTTGGGAACGATGTTCTGAGCACCTGCACGAGCGCGGCGGAGGTCACCCTTTCTGTGGGGGCCGTCCAGGATCATCTGGTCACCGGTGTAAGCATGAACGGTGGTCATGATACCGGACTGGATGGGAGCGTAGTCGTTCAGAGCCTTAGCCATGGGAGCCAGGCAGTTG
>JAZOOM010000371.1:0-12120 GCA_045655025.1 Eubacteriales bacterium
TTTCCATTGACTTCCGTAACGGCATCGACGTCATGACCACCGAGACCACCTGCCTGTCCTCCATCTGGGTCACGGATGAGGTCACCAAAAAGCACTTCGAGACCCACGGCCGTCCCGCCGAGTACCGTGAGTTGACCCCCGCCGACGTGGCCTACTACGACGCCATGATCGACGTTGATCTGGACAAGATGGAATCCATGATCGCTCTGCCCTTCCATCCCTCCAACGTCTACACCATCCACGATTTCGTAGCCAATGCCAAGGAGATTCTGGCAAGCGTTGAGGCTGAGGCTTCCGAGAAGTTCAAGAAGGCCAAGCTGAACCTCACCGACAAGGTGCAGGCCGACGGCTCTGTGCTGGCGGATCAGGGCATCATCGCTGGCTGCGCGGGCGGTATGTTTGACTCCATCGACGAGGCCGCCGCCATTCTCCGTGACGGCTCTACGGGTAACGGCTACTTCAACCTGTCGGTCTACCCCACTTCCGTCCCCGTCTCTCTGGAGCTGACCCGCATCGGTGTCACTGCCGATCTGCTCTCCGCAGGCGCGGTCATCAAGCCCTCTTTCTGCGGCCCCTGCTTCGGTGCAGGTGATGTTCCTGCCAACAATGGTCTGTCCCTCCGCCACACCACCCGTAACTTCCCCAACCGCGAGGGCTCCAAGCCCGGTGAGGGTCAGCTTTCGGGCGTGGCCCTGATGGATGCCCGTTCCATCGCCGCTACCGCCCTGAACGGCGGTAAGATCACCGCCGCTACGGATATCGAGTACGAGTACACTCCTCACGAATACCACTTCGATAAGTCCGTATATGAGAAGAGACTCTACTACGGCTTCGGCAAGGCCGATCCCTCCGTGGATCTCATCATGGGTCCCAACATCACCGATTGGCCCAAGCAGTACGCCCTGACCGAGAATATTCTGGTAGAGCTGGCCGCCGTCATCCACGATCCCGTCACCACCACCGACGAGTTGATCCCCTCGGGTGAGACCTCCTCCTACCGCTCCAACCCCCTGCGTCTCTCCGAGTTCGCGCTGTCCCGCCGTTGCCCCGACTACGTGGGTAACTCCAAAGCCGTATCCAAGCAGGAGGCTGACCGCCGCGTGGGCGTGATCTCCGACAAGCTTCGCACCGTTCTGTCCGCCGTGGGCAATGCCGATGAGCTGGCACAGAACACCCAGTTCGGCTCCTGTGTCTTCGCCAATAAGCCCGGCGACGGCTCTGCCCGTGAGCAGGCCGCGTCCTGCCAGAAGGTGCTGGGCGGCTTTGCCAACATCTGCTATGAGTTCGCTACCAAGCGTTACCGCTCCAACTGCATCAACTGGGGCATTCTTCCTCTGACTCTGGATAAGGGCACTCCCTTTGAGTATGAGGTGGGAGACTGTGTCTTCATCCCCGCTATCCGTAAAGCCGTGGAGGAGGGCATCGAGACCATTCCCGCCAAGGTGGTACGCGCAAACGGTACCGTCGAGGACATCACCCTCCATCTCATCGGTCTGACTCCCGACGAGAAGGAGATCATTCTGGACGGGTGTCTGATGAATTACTACGCCAAGAGATTGAATTGAGTTCTACACCAAGTATAAACGATACAAGTCGATTTTTATCGGAAACGAGCCCTCTCCGCAAGGCAGGGCTTGTTTCCACCGTGTTCCATATTGCATCCTCCCACAATACTTGAAAGGAGCATCCCTATGTATACCGGTACCTACAAATTCGCCATCAATCTCATGGGTGGCTCCGGGCTCTCGCCCGACGAGCACGTCTCCCTTCTGCATCGCCTCGGCTGGGACGGCTTTTTCACGGGTTGGGATCCCGACAAGACGGCCGCTTACGCCGAAGCCGCCGAGAAATACGGCATGATCTACACCTCCATTCACGCGCCCTTTACTCAGGTTCGGTATCTGTGGGACGAGGGTGAGCTGGGAGAGCAGGTCACCGAGGAGCTGATCGCCTGCGTTCGCGATTGTGCCGCTCACCGTGTTCCCGTTATGGTCATTCACCCCTTCATCGGCTTCGGGGAACATACGCCTACCGAGGCAGGACTCCGAAATTTCGGAAAGATCATTGCTGAAGCAGATGCTCTCGGCATTCGCTTGGGCTTTGAGAACGTGGAGGGCGAGGAGTATTTGGCCGCCATCTTTGAACGGTATGTGGGGCATCCCTCCCTCGGCTTCTGCTTCGATACAGGACATGAACTGTGCTATAATCGCGGTAAGGATATGCTGGCCTTGTACGGTCACGCGCTGTGCCACACCCACTTTAACGACAACGTGGGCGTGACCGGCAAAGACATTTTCTGGACGGACGATCTCCACCTTCTCATGGGTGACGGCATTGCTGACTGGAAAGGCATCATGCGCCGCATTCGCGCTTGCGATTACGACGGCGTTCTGACCTGTGAGTTGACCTTCTCCAGCAAGCCCGACAAGAACACCCATGACGGGTATTCCGCTATGGGATACGAGGCCTTTTACAAGCTGGCTCTGGAGCGGGTTCGGAGCATAGCGACGATGGAGGTTTGACACGTGAATTCCCCGACGAGCTACATTGTTCATAAAAGGTTTAGAAAAAAGCGTATCCAACGGATATTGCATAGGGGAATTCCGGTGCTCGCGGTCTTACTGTCCATGTGTACCGCTATTCTTCTGTACGCCTCAGACCACGCTCCTACGCCCCCCACCTGGGAAGAGGCGATCCGCATGGATGACGCCACGCTGATGGAAGCCATTCGCACGGTTACCCGCGCGGATCTCATTGAAGCTTGGGGCGATCCCGTCACAGAGTGGAACGAGGAGGGCTGGGACGATCACTACATGATTTGGAAATCCGATTATTCGTTGGATCATATTTACGTATATCTGGATAAAGAAACCCAGAGTATTATTAGAGTTTCCGTCGTTTACGTATTTGAAGCGTTGCCGATCTTTGTGGGTAACGATTATAGCTGGGCCACCGTTACTCCTTGTACCGGAGAGGATGAGCTTGCCTATGGCGATCTTTTGAAAATCAATTTGAGAGGCCGCCGCGCTGTTTTCCTCTCCATGTACGACGATCCCCAAATTCCCGTTCGCGTTTACTATAAGGGTACACCACATTCCGCTGCAGACGGAGAGCTTCCTTATATTGACACCGTAATTGATGTCAACTACTTTGATAACTTCTTGGAGCCCATTCGGATCGAAGGAGAATCGTAATTTTTTCTGTTTATACGAAAGATAGCTGCTATGAAACCTACTTTTGCTATCCTTTGCGCACTGGCGTTGTTGGTTTCCGCGGTGTGTCTATTTGGACTTACTGGCAGATAAGAGTCTGAACAGCTACTTTACCCGCGGCGAGCACGGTAAGAACGATTCCTCTTTCCAACCGTTGGTCTGCCGCAACGTATATCATCCCCGCGAGGGATATAATATGTCCGACCATATCGGTCAGTACTGTGAGTTCAAAATTGTGATAGAATGACGAACGGAATTCGCCTCATTTCGAAATAAGAGAAAGGAAAATTACTATGAAAAAAGTGCTGTTTTTTCTCCTTCTGGTGACTATACTGTGTTCTACTCTTTCCTCTTGTGATATGAGCAGTATCGGAACCGGGTATCCGGGTCTTTCGAATAATGTGACTACAACGGATAATCAAGAAGATTTTAGTGAAGACGGTGACAACTATGATGATGATATTTCCGACGGGAACATTGACGAGGACACTACGGATGCTCCCGAAGGCGATATCACCGAGACTGATGTGCCTGAGACAACGCCTCCCGCAACAGGACCTGTCCTCTCCCATACCTACTACCTCTCCGGCCCCTATGACGTAAAGGGAGGTTATGTCAGCGGAACCGAGTCTCCCACCGTTACACTGTCCCTGTCGGACATCTTCGACCTGAATATGCTTGAGGAGCAAGATTTCCTGTGCCGCATGACCGTAACCTACAACGCGGCTGTACAGGGTGACCACTTAAATCTTCGCTTCTCCATGACTGTAGGCGGCGTGTTTATGTTGGTAGATGATTATCGGTATATGGATACCAATCAGACCGCCACTCAGAATCACGGTGTTTATTCTATCGACTCCCAGTTTTACAATCGGACGGGAGATATGGCTCTGACGTGGGATACTAAGGGAGTCACCGGCTTTGATGGCCTTAACCATTGCAAAATTACCGACGTGTCGGTTTGTGTGGAATTCTATAAAGACGACACCCAAACCAATCAGCCCGAAGAAACCCTGCTGACAGAGTACTCTTTTATTCTGTCGGGGAGCTATACCGTCCGCGGTGGCTACATCAGCGGTACCACCACTCCTTCGGTGTCGGTAGACCTCAGCGAGGCCTTTAATCTGCAGGCTCTGGCGGAACAAGGGTACTACTGCAACATTTATGTGACCTACACCGCTGAAGTGCAGGGAGATCACCTGAATATCCGCAGTACCTTGGATGGCCCCACTACCTCGGTCTCGGATTATACATTCCTGGAGGATAATGAAAAACGCACAATGTCTCATAGTGCCACCAACATTATCTCCTACGACTACTCTGCATTCTCCACGTTGAACATCAAGTGGGATTGCAAGGGTATTACCGCCTTTGATGGTCTCAACGAGTGTATTGTGTCCAATGTCTGCGTGGAGGTCAGATTCCAGAGTGACAAGCAGAACATTCATCATGAGGGGCGCTTTCCCGCATGATGAGGCTGAACTGACAGGGATGACTGCTTCGGTGTAGCGGTTTTCAGTTTTTCGGGGGAACTGCTACAAATGCTCGCTGTATTGTACGATTTCAATCATTTCAATCAAAAGACAGAAAAAAGAAGGGAATCCAATCATGAAAAAACTGCTCGCTCTCATTATTCTGGCGGCCATGCTGGCTACCTCCCTCACCGCTTGTGTCCCCGAGGATGCCAACGAGACCACCGCCGCCGACACCACGGCTTCTGCCACCGAAGCCCCTACCAATGATGCTACCGATGCTCCTACAGAGGAGTCCACCGAAGCTCCTTCCGATGAAGCAACCGAGGCACCCACTGATAACGCTACCGAGGAAACCACCGGGGAGCCTACTGCCGCTCCTACCGAAGAGCCTACCGAAGATATCCCCGAGGCCAAAAAGGAGATTACCGACGGTATGATGCTCTACTACGAGGATTTCTCCAAGTACGGTGACGTGTCCGATCTGGATGCCACCATGGCTGCTTTGGGTTGGAAGATCCAGACGAAAGCCGACGATTACGCCTATAGTGACTGGACGTCCGGTCTCTCCATTGCCAACGGTCAGCTTGTGGTGAACAACTACGACTCTGCCACCGACTTTAAGGGGAATGACAGCTACGCTCTCATGTTGGATGAGGATTACATGAAGGATATCGCCAAGTACGGGGATTACACGCTCCAGTATGAAGTGACTTATACCGACGCTTCCAACTACAAGCGGTACATCTGCCTCCTCACCGACTACTACGGTGATACCTACAATTCCTACCACTTCCGCATTGGCGGCTATGCCAACAATCAGGGTCACGTGTATGGCGAGTGGGTAACCTACGACGTGGTTGATCCCACCCAAGATATGTCTTCCAAGCTTACCGCTTGCAATCCCGAAAAGGGAACGACCATCGCGTACAAGCTTCTGGGCATTGATGCCGAGATCAAGGATGCCGCCGCCATTGAGAATTTCCGTAATGTGACCGTGACCATCCGCATTCAGCACGATAACGATCTGGGTAATATCATCTACATGAAGACAGCCGAGATGGCAGATTTCGTCTGTGTCAGTATGCCCCGTGAGGATGCTCCCGGCGCGGCTGATTGGTACAACGTGGTAGGCGCTCCCGGTCTGGCCTTCAAGGTCGGAGGTGCCATCAACGGTACCGTTGACAACATCGCCATGTGGGCAGGTCTGGGGGATATGCCCGAGGACACCACCGTTACCTACGCTCCCGCCGAGTAATCCGCTTGAATTCATCGCCCCGTCGCGGCTCACGTTTGCGTGAGGCGCGATTTTTTTGTGCGATTTCTCCCGAAACTCTTTACAAACAGAAATATTTATGGTATAATTCGTGCAGGTGTGCGGGTGTCTCTCCTGCGCGGACGCGCCCTCTTTTTACACATTGCTATTATCCCAAGGAGGCATGATGAATTCTATGAAGAATATTAAGCTTTGCGCCTTTGCCGACGAGGCAGACGCCAACCGTCAGGGACAAATTAAGGCTCTTACCGAGAACGCTATTCCCTATCTGGAGATTCGCGGTGTGGACGGAGTCAACATTGCTGACCTCGCCCCCGAGAAGGCTTTGCAATTCAAGTCCGAGCTGGATGCTGCCGGCATTAAGGTTTGGTCCATCGGCTCTCCCGCGGGAAAGACCAACGTTCACGATGATTTTGATAAAGCTCTGGAGCAGTTCCGCCGTCTTCTGGATATGGCAGAGATTTTCGAGGCCAAGCGTATCCGCCTGTTCTCTTTCTACGGCACCGACGGCTCCAACGAATATTTCGATGAGGTCTGCCGCCGTCTGAATGTGTTCTGCGACCTGTGCGACGAACGGGGAATCATTCCTTGCCACGAGAACGAGAAAGGCATCTACGGTGATATTGCTCCCCGTTGCCTGGCCATTCATAAGGCTGTCCCCCGCTTGAAGGCTGTTTTTGACCCCGCCAACTTTATTCAATGCGGTCAGGACGTTATGGAGGCATGGGAAATGCTGGCTCCTTACGTAGAATACTGCCACATCAAGGATGCCGCGCCCGACGGGCACATCGTCCCTCCCGGAGACGGTATCGGATGTCTTGCCGAGTATCTGCCTCTCTTTGCCGCTCAAGGCGGTGAGGTGCTGACTCTGGAGCCCCATCTGGCCCAGTTCGTGGGACTTAAGGCTCTGGAGGGCGTGGAGCGGAGCGAGGTAGGCGGCCTCAATTTCGAGAATAACCGCGCCGCCTTCGATCACGCCGCGAATAAACTCAAGGAGATCTTGAACGGCTGATTCCGAAAGGAGATGATCCTATGTCCACCAAGCTATGGTACGATTGCTATCAGAACGATTGGATCCACGCTCTGCCCTTGGGTAATGGTCGCGTGGGTGCCATGTTCTACGGCAGTCCCGACCGCGATATCGTGGAGGTCAACGAGGAATCCCTGTGGAGCGGACGGCAGATCAAGGAGACCAACCACGCCACCCCCGCCCACTTGGCGAGGATCCGCGAGCTGATTTTTGAGGATCGCTTGCAGGAGGCGGCACAGCTCAGCCGTGAGACCTTTCTGGCAGACCCGCCTCGGGTGCGCTTCTATGAGAGCTTTGGTGAGATCCTCATGGACTTTGCCGATAAGAGCGAGTTTACCGACTACCGCAAGGAGCTGGAGCTGGCTACGGGCATAGCATCCGCTGAATGGAGAAAGGGAAGCACCGCCTATGCTTCCGAGTGCTTTGTCAGCGAGGCCTATGATGCTCTCTGCTACCGCGTCACGGCGGATCAGCCCTTTTCCTGCACCGTCACCATGAAGCGCGGGCAGGATGCTTATACCGCCGCTATTACCCACGATACCCTTGTGTTGAATGGCCGAACCACTTACGCGCCCCATCCCTTCTACGGTGAGGGTGGGGAGGGTATGTCCTTCGGAGCCCGCATCAAAGTGATTTCCGACGGTAAATTGGAGGAGCGGCACGACCATATCGCCGTGACCCATGCCACCTGTATCACGGTCTACGGCGTATTCGCCACCAACTATAACGTAGCCATTTTCGATATTGATGAGACTCGAGATTACCGCGCACTCCTTACGGCCTGCATGGATCGGCTCATGGTGACTGACTACGATACGATACAAAACACCCACGTACAGGATCATAACGCCTGGTTCTCCAAGACCGCCTTTGAATTGAATGCCCCCGCTTACAGCGACGAGCCCACTGATATCCGCCTTGCCAAGGTCAAGAGCGGTGAACGGGTTGGTCCCGACCTGGACACCCTCTATTACACCTACTGTCGATACCTGCTCATGACCTCCTCGGGCATGAAGGCTACCCTTCCTGCCAATCTGCAAGGCATTTGGTGCAACGGTTTCCGTCCTCCGTGGGGCGCGGATTATCACACCAACATCAACCTGCAAATGAACTACTGGCCCGCCGAGAGCGGAAACTGCTCCGAGGCCGTGGCTCCCTTAATTCACTTCATGAAGATGCTCAGCGTCTTCGGTGAGCAGACCGCTAAAGAGGAGTTCGGCGCGAGGGGCTGGTGCATTAACCATACCACCGATATTTTTGGCCGCACAGGCGTGCACGATTCGGTGGATTGCGGCTTCTTTCCCATGGCGGGCTCTTGGATATGCCTCAATCTGTGGGAGCATTACGAGTTTACCCGGGACAGAGACTACCTGAGGGAAATCTATCCCGTGATGGCAGGCTCTTGCCGTTTTCTTCTGGACTACCTATGCGAGTCTCCCGAGGGGTATCTTACCACTAGCCCCTCAAACTCCCCCGAAAACAGCTTTTTCTACACCGAGCCGAGCGGGGAACGCCGCGGCAGTATGCTGACCCACGGCGCGACCATCGACTTCGAGATCATCTACGCTCTGTTCACCCGCACCGTGTATGCCTGCGGACTCCTGGGAGAGGACGAGGGCTTTGCCACGGAGCTGAAAACCGCCCTGGATCGTCTGCCCCCTCTGCGGGTCAGTGAGAGGTACGGCATCCTCTGCGAGTGGATCCACGATTATGAGGAGTGCGAGCCGGGTCATCGCCACGTCTCTCCCCTCTTCGGCCTCCATCCCGCGGATCAGATCAATGAAACGGATCCTACCATCTATGAGGCCGCCCGCAATACTCTGACACGCCGTCTGACCTATGGCGGTGAGGGAGGCGTGGGATGCCACAACGTGGGCTGGTCCCAGGCCTGGATGATCAACTTCTTCGCCCGCTTCAAGGACGGCGAGGCGGCCTACGCCCGCGTGCAGGGACTGTTACAGAACTGCACTGCCGATAACCTCATGGACTTCCACCCACCCCAGCTGTTCCAAATCGACGGAAACTTGGGTGGCATGGCGGGCATGACCGAAATGCTGATCCAAAGCCATTTGGGTTCTCCCGACGACCGCATTCTTGAGCTGCTCCCTGCTCTGCCCGCCGCGTGGTCGGAGGGCTCTGTTAAGGGCATTAAGGCACGGGGCAATATCACTTTGGATATGGCCTGGAAGGAAGGGAAGCTCACCGAGGTTACCTTCTACTCTCCCGTGGCAACAACGCTTCGTACGAAGAACCCCTACGGGGACGGCCTTGTCACCTACCCCCTCGCGGCAAATATGCCCCTGACTCTCTGTTTTGAATAATCTCACCCGAAAGGAAAGATCACTATGAAGATCGGAGCCCAATTTTACACCATCCGCGACTACTGCAAGACCCTTGCTGATCTGGACGAGTCCATGAAGAAGGTGGCCGACATCGGCTACAAGCACATCCAGCTCTCGGGCGTGTGCGCTTATGAGGCCGACTGGATGGCCGAGCGTCTGAAGGCCTACGGCTTGCAGGCGGACATTACCCATTTTGATTACAACCGCATCATCAAGGATACGGATAACACCATTGCCTTCCACGATACCATGGGTTGCAAGTACATCGGTATCGGCTCTAACCCCCGCGGCATCAACCCCGAGGGACTGGCCGTCATGGCCGAGGAGCTGAAGCCCATCCTCGGCAAGATCGTGGAGAGCGGCCATAAGTTCATGTACCACAACCACCACATGGAGTTCGCCCGCTTCGGCGGTAAGACCTTCATCGACCTCCTCTGCGAGACCTTCACCCCCGAGGAGTGCGGCGTGACCTTGGACACCTATTGGGTACAGGCAGGCGGCGGCGACCCCGCGTGGTGGCTCCGTGAGCTGAAGGGACGTGTGGATTGCGTCCACTTCAAGGACATGGTGTTCTCTCCCGAGGACAAAGGCGTGCGCATGGCCGCTATCGGTGAGGGCAACATGAACTACCCCGAGATCCTCAAGGCCTGTGACGACGCGGACGTGCTGTACGGCTTCGTGGAGCAGGATAACTGCTACGGCGAGGATCCCTTCCTGTGCCTCAAGCGGAGCTACGATTATCTGACCGCGCAGGGTCTTGACTGATCACGCACGACAGGGAAGGAGTTCATCATGCTCCAAGAAATTTTGAAGGAAAGAAAAGTTCCGCCCCTCCTCTCTCGCGCCGAGATGCTGGAGATCCTGCAACGGGAGGAATACGGCTATCTGCCCGAAAAACCCGAACGCATGGAATGGAAGGTGCAGGAGAACTGCATCCCCTCCTTCTGCGCGGGGAAGGTGACCGCCCAACGTGTGGAGCTGACGGTGTATCTCGGTGATACCCCCTTCACGTTCCCCTTCGTGGCCGTGATTCCAAAGGCCAAAGAGCCTTGTCCCTTCTTCATCCACATCAATTTCCGCCCCGACGTCCCCGACCGATATATGCCCACGGAGGAGATCACGGATAACGGCTTTGCCGTCCTGTCCTTCTGCTACAGCGACGTGACGAGTGACAACGGGGACTTCACAAACGGCCTCGCGGGTGTCCTCTACCCCGACGGTAAGCGGAACCCCACCGACCCCGGTAAGATTGCCCTGTGGGCGTGGGCGGCTCAGAGAGTGCTGGACTGCGCCGAGAACGAACCCCGCTTGGATATGACCCGCGCCATGGTCTGCGGCCACTCCCGCCTGGGTAAGACCGCCCTCTTCTGCGGCGCGACCGATGAGCGTTTCTTCCTCGCCCACTCCAACGATTCGGGCTGTAGCGGTGCGGCCATCACCCGTGAAAAGACGGGCGAGCGGGTGGAGCAGATCACCCGCAATTTTCCCTACTGGTTCTGCGAGAACTACAAGCAGTACGTGGGCAGGGAAGGGGATATGCCCTTCGACCAGCACTACCTCATCGCCTCCATTGCCCCCCGCCACGCCTACGTCGCCTCCGCGCTGGAGGATTCGTGGGCAGATCCCGCCTCGGAAATGCTTTCTTGCGTGGCCGCCACTCCCGCCTATGAGGCTCACGGCCTTGCGGGTATCATCTGCGAGGACAGACTCCCCATGGCGGGTGACGAATACCACAAGGGAAGCATCGGCTACCACCTCCGCGAGGGACTCCATTACTTCGGGCGGGAGGACTGGCTGAGGCTGATGAAATTTATCAAGGGAAAGCAACCGTAAGATACAAGATACAAAGATACAAGATATACGCAGGCTGTTCCTATCTTGTATCTCGTATCTGCCGAGCTTGCTCGGCGTGTATCTTGTATCTCAACGAAAACTCTATTACACACCATATACAAGAAAGGAAACTACCATCATGAAAAAAGTAAGACTCGGTATTCTCGGCATGGGCAACATGGGCTCGGGCCATCTGGAGAACATCCTGAATGACAAGTGCCCCGAGGTTGCCGTCACCGCTGTGTGCGACCTCAACCCCGCCCGTCTGGAGTTCGCTCTGGGCCGCCTTGAAGCCCACCGCTCCGCCAAGCCCGATAACGCCTACGCCGACATCGCCACATTCGCCGACGGCGACGAGATGTTTGCATCCGGCCTGATCGATGCCGTTATCATCGCCATCCCCCACTACGGCCACCCCGACTACGCCATCAAGGCCATGAAGGCCGGCCTGCACGTCATGTGCGAGAAGCCCGCGGGCGTGTACACCCTGCAGGTGCGTGAGATGATGGCCGAGGCGGACAAGCACCCCGAGCTGAAGTTCGGTATGATGTTCAACCAGAGAACCAACCACATCTACCGCAAGGTCAAGGAGATCATGGATTCGGGCGAGCTGGGCGCCATCCGCCGCACCTCCTGGATCATCACCAACTGGTACCGTCCTCAGGCCTACTACGATTCGGGCGCATGGCGCGCTACCTGGTCGGGCGAGGGCGGCGGTGTTCTGCTGAACCAGTGCCCCCACAATCTCGACCTCTTCCAGTGGATCTGCGGTATGCCCAAGGTCGTGGATGCCAAGATGCACTTCGGTAAGTGGCACGACATCGAGGTAGAGGACGACGTGACCGTATACTTCGAGTACGAGAACGGCGCGACGGGCACCTCCATCACCACCACGGGCGACGCCCCCGGCACCAACCGCCTGGAGATCGTCTGCGACGGCGGTACCATCATCACC
>JAZOOM010000372.1:0-14769 GCA_045655025.1 Eubacteriales bacterium
CACGGCACTCCATGCCTTGGCACCCGACTTCAGGTCTACGATGCCCGCAGGGGAGGTAGCCTGACGGGGAGATGCGCCCTTGAAGCGGCGGATGTTGTGGGCCAGCTGGAGGTAGTAGGTGTCCAGATAGCCGTCTTTGTCCATCTCGATGTCACGGCTGTGCTCGCGGTCGTACTGATCCACCATAGCCAGCTGGGTGGACTCGTTGTCGGACAGCCACGGCTCATGCCACTGACCCATGATCCACTCGTTCCAGCCCGTGACGAAGACGATATCGGGATCGAGGTCGAGGGCGCGCTCCCACTGCTCTTGCACGTTGTAGCCGTACTTGTAGGAGTCGGGGGTGAGGAGGTCGTGGCCGTGCTTGCCTGTGTAACTGCGGCCGAAGGTTTTTACATCGTTGAAGTGGGTACAGATGCGATCCTTGTTGGCGTTCTGACCCACGCCCACGGTGACCATCTCACAGCTACCGTCGGGACGGGTGACATACTTGTGCTGGGGGTAGACCTCCAGCCAGCCCCACTGTTGGTTGTTCCAAGGGCCGCAGCCGTAGCCGGGCTGACCGGGACGGAAGGTGAAGAACTCGCGGATCTCGTTCAGGATGCGGGTGTCGGTCTCGCAGGTTCCCTCGGCGGGGAGGGCGTCGGGGTAGCCCATGATCATGGGCTTGCCGTCCAGCATGTACCACAGATCCGAATACAGACCGGGCTTGTAGACGTTCTGGTACAGGGAGCGGAGCATACGCTCGGTGGTCTCCTGAGGGCCGAAGTTGAGCATGAAGGCCACCTTGGGTACCTTGATGCCGTCGGCCTTGGCCTCGCGCAGACCCTTGAAGAGCGGCTCGTAGGCGGAACGCCACGTCAGCGCACCGTTGGTGCAGTCAAAGAGCAGGAAATCCACGCCTGCGGCGGAGAGCAGGGCGGCGTGGTGACGGATGACGTAGGGGTCGGAGTCGCGGTAGAAGCCGTAGAAAGGCTCGTGCCAGTAGGGCTGGAAGGGCCCCTCGCCCCATGCGGGGTGATCCTTACGGTACTCGGCGGCGGGGTACTTGGACAGCACGTCCACCACGTCCACGGGACGGAGGTTGGCGTGACCCTCGTGCCACGTCCAGTAGAAGATACCTACCTGCTTGTCCTTCTTCTTGCCCACGTCCTCAACCGAAGCCACCTTGCGCCCCAGCATATCCGTGGCCTCCCAGGTGTCGTAGCCCAGATCCAGCGTAGCCTTCTCGGGGATGGGCTCGTAGGTGATGCCCGCGTATACGGGCTCTGCGGAGGGCTCAAGGGACAGGAGCTTGGCGTTTCCGCGGAGGGTCACGGTGATGTCGTGCACGCCTTCGGTGGGGTCGATCTCGCACCGCGCCTCGGTGTCCTCGCTCGCGTAGCTGGTCAGGGCGGCGACGCCGATATCCTTGCCGTCGGCCTTGATGTAGGCCAGGGTGGTGTTGCCCGAATGGGCGAAGCGGAGGCGCAGAGAGATACTGTCCGCGCCGAAATCTAGCTTGTCTGCTTTCCAGACCTTGGCTTCTTTATCGAAATACAGTTCTGCCATGTGAGTGTCCTCGCTTATGATGGGAGTCGGAGTCCTTGATCGGCTCCGCAAGACCATAGTACCATACATTTCCGAAAATGTCAACAAGTTTTGGCAAAAAATATTGACTTATCGAATAGAATGTTGTATAATAGTTACAACACACATACCTTTTTAAGGAGGATATGACAATGAAGAACACCTGTAAGCCAAAGATTCGCCGCGCTCTGGCGTTGGCTCTGGCCATTCTCATGGCGCTGAGCACCGTCACCGCCGTGGGCTACTCCGCCGTGATCGCGGCCTTCGCCGCCGAGGAGAGCGTGGAAAAATACGCTCCCACGGGGACTACGCTGGTGTCCAAGGACGCCAAGGTCTCCATCTCGGCCTGCACCAACGAGCGGGCAGGCTCGGAGAACAGCTACGAGATGCCCTCCGAGACCTGGACGAAGATCCACCTGACCGACGGTCAGATCGGCAACGGCGGCTGGTCCTGCCAGCCCTACGACCGGGAAATGGACCATACCAAGCCCGTGACCGTTACCCTGGAGCTGGCCACCAAGTCCAGCGTCACCGCCGTGACCCTGTTCCCTCACGGTCAGTTCCCCGCCAAGTATGAGATTCAGGTCTCCTCCGACGGCAAGACCTTCAAGAAGGTAGCCGAGGACGCGGGTGTGCCCGCCAAGCAATCCCAGCCCAAGAACTACACCTTCACCGCCACCGAGGCGAAGTTCGTCCGCCTCCACATCATCGAGCGCAATCCCGCCACGGGCCCCGACGGCGCGCTGGCACAGCTGGGTGAGCTGGCCGTTTTCGGTGTCGCCACCGCAGACGTGACCTTGGACCGCACCGCGCTGGAGCTGTTCGTGGGAGAAACCGATAAGCTCTCCCCCGTCTTCGTGGGCACCAAGGAGACCTACCCCGTCACCTATAAGAGTGCCGATACCTCGGTAGCCACCGTGGCCGCCGACGGCACCATTACCGCCAAAAAGCTGGGCAAGACCACCGTCACCGCCACCTGTGCCAAGCTGAACAAGACCGTCACCTGCACCGTGGAGGTGGTAGAGTCCAAGCACTCCTTCGATGAGAACATCATGATCTCCATCTTCTGGCCCCCCACGCCCGAGTACATCACCGACGAGCAGTACAAGCTGCTGGCCGACGCGGGTGTCAACTGGGTCATGGGCGCGGGCGAGGAGACCCTTGCCACCGTGGAGAACCAGAAGAAGATGCTGGAGCTGTGCGCCAAGTACGGCATCGGCATGACCGTCTCCGACGGCAACTTCGGCGGGTCTCTGCTGAGTAAGAATGAGGCGCAGATCGCCGCCGCCGTGGCCCGCTACAAGAACGTCCCCGCCGCCTACGGCTTCTACATCCTCGACGAGCCCCTCAATCCCAACGCCTATCTGGATGCCTACGTCAATCTGAAGAAGGCCGCCCCCGACGCCTACATGCACCTCAACTTCCTCCCCAGCGGTGCGTACAGCTCGGAGGATATCTACAAGGCCCAGATGAACGACTGGGCGCGCCTCACCGCCGCCGCAGGCTATCCCCTGGACTACCTCATGTTCGACCGCTACCCCTTCCCCCTCCAGGCAGGGGCTATGGATCGGGCGGGCTTCTTCAAGAACGTCCGCTCCTGCTACGAGGTGGGTCTGAAGAACGATGTCAAGACGGGTCTGTACATCCAGACCGTCTGTCAGGAGGTGGCCTTCCGCCGTCCCACCGACTCCGAGATCCGCTACCAGATGTACGCCTCCCTGGCCTTCGGCTACAAGCAGCTCTCCTTCTTCACGTGGTTCACCCCCGTGAATCGCTCCGAGCCCTTCAAGGACGGCATCATCGCCCCCGACGGCACTCCCAACAAGCACTACGAGACCATCAAGACCATCAACCACGAGATCCTCGCCATTGGTGAGACCCTGGTGAAGTGCGACGCGCTGGAGGTCTACTTCAACGGCCCCGACACCTACGGCCAGCCCGCCGTGCCCGCCGACTTCTTCGTGCAGGCCGACAAGAAGGACTCCGTCATCCTCTCCTTCCTCCGCCACAAGGAGACGGGGCGCAACTACCTCATGGTGGTCAACAACAACTACGGCGCCAAGCAGGAGGTCGAGCTGACCTTTGACGCCGCCATCAAGTCTGTCTCCGAGGTCAGCCGCGTGGACGGCTCTCTCAAGGCCCTGACCCTGAACGGCCAAAAGCTGACCATCAACCTCCCCGCAGGCGACGCCATGTTCATCGCCCTTCCCGAGGGCTTCGATCACTACGATGCCCCCGAGGGTCAGCCCGCAGCCTCGGTGAATCTGGTGGATGATGCCATCATTACCGCCCCTACCTCCGTAGGCTCCGACGGCTGGTATATCTCCTGCCTGCAGGACGGCCAGAGACTGTCCGAGGGGATGGGCAACGGCTGGAGAACCGAGGAAGCCCGCTCCACGGCTCTGGAAAACGCCTACATCAACGTGGATCTGGGCCGCACCCTGAAATTCAACCGCATTGACCTCTACGCCGCAGGAAACATCTTCGACTACGGCAAGACCTTCCCCAAGGCTCTGAAGATCTCGGTCTCGAATGACGGCAAGACCTTCACCGAGGTCAAGACCCTGACGGATCTGGAGATCAAGGCCACCAAGGGTATGAAGGTGGATATCGGCGCGCAGGAGGCTCGCTACATCCGCATTGATCTGGTGGAAAGACAAAGCGCCGCCCGCTATGCCGCCCTGGGCGAGATCGAGGTCTACAACGACGACGGCACGCTCCCCGCTCCCGAGACGTTCAGCCTCATAAAGGATGACGGCGTAGTCATCACCTACAAGGAGGGGGATAACATCGCTAAGGGCAAGGAGACCTTCTACTCCTCCACCACCCCCGGCCACTACGTGCAGTGGGGATGGGATATCTCCTTCATCAACGACGGTAAGAGCGGCAACGGCTGGACCTCCAACGTGGGTCTCAACCGCTCCCCCAATTCCACCGAGTACGTGGGCATCGCCTTCGGGGATCTCTTCGCCGTGGAGAAGATCGTCCTGGAGGACAACGGTGCCTTCCCCGAGGACTTCAACGTGGCCCTGTCCGAGGACGGTCTGAACTGGACGGTGGTCAAGAACGTGAGGGGAGAGCCCGACAAGGATACCGGCACCAAGTACGAGATCGTACTGGACACCCCCGTGAACGCCCGCTTTATCCGCGTGACGGGCACCAAGCTCCGCGGCGGCGGTAACGACGGTTATCTGCTCCAGCTGGGTGAGGTCGAGGCCTACGGCAAGCCCGTCTGCGACAAAACGGTGCTGGAGGAGGCCATCGCCACCTTCAAGGCCGAGGGCGGCGACGACACCGCCAAGGAGTACGCCGATGCCAAGGAGGCACTGGAAAATCCCCTCCTGACCCAGACGCAGGCCAACGACTACGCCAAGAAGCTGCTGGCTCTGGTAGGCAAGGAGATTGAGACCGATCCCCCCGAGACCGACCCCGTAGAGCCCGATACGGACGACGTCACCGAGCCCACCGAGGATCCCACGGACGACGCGACAGCCGAGCCCACTGATCCTGACATCCCCACCGAAAAGCCCACCGATCCCACCGAGGACCCCACCGAGGACGTCACGACAGAAGCACCCACCGAGCCCGCAAAGAAGGGCTGTGGCTCTGCCATCGGCCTGTCCGCTCTGCTCACCGCAGGCGGTGCTTTACTGATCCTCCGCAAGAAGCGGGAGGATTGAGCCCACGCGGCAGTCTCCTCCCCCAAAAACGGCCGCCCCCAACCCGAACGGGTTGAGGGCGGTTTCTGTTTGCGGACGAACGGTCTTACTCGTACAGCGTTACGGTGCCGTCGGGAGCGATCTCGCCGTTGTTGCAGTAGACCGTAAAGGACACCCGCTTATCGTTGGAAAAGGATACGCCGCGGGAAAGCTTTTCCCATTTGGCTACGTTGCCCCCGTAGCGCACCTCCTCCAGGGCCGTACAGCCGTCGAAGAACAGGTCGGGCAGAGAGGTTGCCGAGCCGGGAACGGTAACCGTGCGCAGAGAGACACAGCCGTGGAAGATCATGGTGCCCAGAGTCGTGACACCCTCGGGTATGACCACCTCGGTCAACCGATTGCAGAACTGGAATGCGTTGCTCCCGATCTCCCGCAGAGAGGAGGGCAGGGTAACGGAAGTCAGCTCGGTACAGCCCGCAAACGCGTTGTATTCGATCTTCTCCACACCCTCGGGAATGATCACCTGCCGAATGTCCTTGCCATGGAACGCATTGTGACGAATCATCTTCACCAGCCCCTCGGGAATCACCGAGGCAGATGTTCCATACCACAGCATTCCATCCTCCAAGCGGATGATGCAGTTGTTGACCGCGACGAAATAAGTTCCCTCGCCGTCCATTTCCAGCGAGATCAGCTTGTGGCAGGCCTCCAGCACCTCTTCTCCCATCGTCTTAAGCCCCGTAGGAATAGAGATCATCTCCAGAACAGTACACCCATAGAATGCGGCGTATTCAATGGTGGTAACGCTGTTGGGAAGGATGGCATATTTCATGGCGTTGCAGCCGCGGAAGGCCTCCCGATCCACCACCTCCGTACCCGCGGGCAGCTCGATATGGGTCAGAAAACGGCATTGGTAAAAGGCCTGCTCCCCCACCTTCCTCAGATTCTCCCCCGCGAAGGTAACCTCGCGAAGCTGAGACTCACGGAAGGCGTTCATGCTGATCTCCGCCACCGAGGCAGGGATCGTCACCGACTGAAGACCGCAGGCACGGAAGGAAGTCGCTCCGATCTTGGTCACACCCTCGGGGATCTCCACCTCGCGGAGTCGGGTGCAGCCATCAAACGCAAGGACAGGGATCTCGGTCAGGGAGGCAGGAAGCTTCACATCAGACAGCTGCGTACAACCCGAGAAGATCTTGTTCCCCATGGCGGTGATACCGTTAGGCAGAGAGACAGCCGTCAGGGCGGTACAGTTTTCAAAGCAGCTCTCCCCCAGCGAGGTCAAGGTGTCGGGAAGGATCACGCTGACCAGCGAGGAGCATTCACCGAAGGTCATAGTCGGGAGCTCCGTCAAGTTTTCGGGGAAAGTCACGTCGGTAAGGGCGGTACAGCTCCAAAACATCTTTTCCCCGAAGCTGTCTACGCGGGACGGGCATACCACCCGCTCCAGCGAGGTGCAGGACGTGAATACCCCTTTACCCAGCCTTACAACGGTCTCGGGAATCACGACCTCGGTCAGCGACGAGCACCCCGAGAAGGCATGATCCGTCAGCTCCACCAGTCCCGCAGGCAGTTGGATCTCGGTCAGGGAGGAGCAATCCTTAAAGGCATCGGAGGCGATGACCGTCACGGTGTCGGGAATGACCACGCCGGTGACGTTGACACACCCCTCCATCAGACCGATCCAGAGAGCCGTCACGGGCAGAAGGCCGTATTCCTCGGTGTAGAATACGTTGGGCAGAATGACCTCCCCCTCATAGTAGCTGTGGCTGATATTCCAATGGATGTTTTCCAGCTTGTAGCTCACAACCTCCCCCTCATAGGGCATAGGGTTGGGGTAGACACGGCAGTGCTCCCAATCAATGCACCCCTCTACCAGACCGCACACCTCACAGAAGCCGTCCTTGTAGACGTGCGCCTCGGTCTCCCCAAGGGTATCCTTCTCATAGCCACAGATCTCGCAGGTCAGATGAAGCTTGGCGGGCGCGTAGCAGGTGGCGATACGGGTCACGGTCTCACCATAGGTGTGCCCCTGGGCACAGGGATCGGGAGGCTGAGTCTCCACGGGCTCGGTTTCGGGAGGATCAGTCTCCTCGTTGGGATCCCGTATCGTCACCTCATTTTGACTTTCGGTTTCCCCGGGAGACGTCTCATCGGGCGACAGGAAGGGGAACAGCCCGCTCATAAATTCGGGGCTGAATATGGACGTCAGGCCTCCGCCTGAGATGCCGCCGATTCCTATCATCGCCACACCGCCCAAGCACAGGGGCAGAGCCATCAGTATGGCCAAAGCCAGGCAGGCCGCCGTCATCCACCGCTTGGCGGGGCGGGGCGCGGGATGGGATACGGAACGGGTCACGTCGGGCATGCTGAGTATCCGTGCCCCGCCCGTGGGCGTATCAGCCGCGGGGGCGGTCTGGAGATCGGTCAAAAACTTGGGCTCGGCCTCCAGAATGAACTCCTCATAAATGCCGTCCATCAGCTCATAGATCCGTTGCTTTTTCATATCCGATACCCCCTTGCCTCCAAAAACGTTTTCAATCGGTCGCGGGTGCGGTGAAGCCGTATCCACACGGCGTTCTCGGACAATTCCATCTCCTTGGCGATCTGCGCGGTGGAGAGGGAATACCAGTACCGCTGCACGAAGATCACGCGGTCAGTCTTGGACTGTTTCGCCAGAAACTCGTTGATCAGTCGGATCAGCTCCCCCCGATCCCCGTTGTCGGGATCGGGAATGCACTCTTCCAGCTCGGTCATGGAGACCTCCAGATCCCGCTCCCGCTTGTCGCTGTGCCAGGAATGCCAGCGGTTGATGGACAGATTGCGGACGATCTTCCCCAGAAACAGCTTCAGGCAACCGGGCCTCGTGGGAGGGATGCTGTTCCAGGTCTTGAGGTAGGTATCGTTGACACACTCCTCCGCGTCGGACTCACTATGCAAAACGTTCATGGACACCGCCATACAGTACGCTCCGTACTTATCCGCCGTATGGCGGATCGCCTGCTCGTCGCGGGCGAAATACAGCTCGATGATCTGATTATCTTCCATGTACGCAACTCCTTTCTCGGATTCAAACAGCAGCAAAATTCAGAATGGGGCTGTTCGGTTTGTATTTCAAATTTGGGTGTAACTATTCAGCCGCTCATCAAATTTGGGTTTATCGGTGAATTTGAACCGCCAATTACCTCCGTAGGGAGCGACGCCCTCGTCGCTCCTAAGCCTCAAACATTCTGTTTCCTTATGGGTAAGAAAATTGTCTGCCAAGAAGAAATCGGCGGTTTTCCGGTTTAGGAGCGACGAGGGCGTCGCTCCCTACAAGGGGGTATCAAATATTGAACCGTCGTGCCCGAACCCACCGATAAACAGCAATTTGAAACATTGGCTGAATAGTTACATTTGGGTTTATCAGTGAGTTGTGGTTTGCTGTAGGGGAGGCTATTTGCCTCCCGCAAATCTGCGAAAATCAAAGGTGACAATAGATTTTTAGGACGGCGGGCGGCTAATAGCCGCCCCTACAATGATTCACAAACCGACCGCTAAACAGCAATTCGCACCTCACCCAAATCGCTCCTTCAAGTTCCCCCAAAAGCTCTCATTCCGCCAAAGCGGGATAGCGGATCTTCAGGTTATCCAGCGCCAGCTCGCCGTCCGTGCACACAACCGTCATGGGGCAGGGGAGTGTGATCCGATCAAGTTCTCCCGAGAAGATGGCCTCAAACTCCGCCACGGTGCCGGCATAAATCAGGCGGGTGGCTCCCATGGAGGCAAGAGTCTGCAGATTGTCGGACAACCGGGTAACGGTACGGGGGATGCGGAGCGCCTCCGCATCGGCCAAGCTGTCGCCGTGCTCTTCAAGACATTCCGCCAAATGGGGATCCTCTACCCCCAGCGTCTCGGCCATGCTCTGTAGAGACAGAAGATCCGCGTAGCACCACTCCGCGGTGTACCAAGGAGCGGCCACCGCCATGAGTTGGGAGATATGCGCCATTTCCACCTCGGTGGTGGTCATATCCCACGTGTACATGGGGATGTGCTCACACAGGGGGAAGCGGGCGATCTCATCAGCCTGCAATTCCATGGAGGAGTACGGCGTGGCGTCCTTCAGATAGTAGTAGGAGCAAGCCTGACTCAAGCGGAACTCGGCTTCGTTTGCCTCCAGCAAGCCCTGCTCCACACAGCGGTCGAAGTAGTCCTCCCACCAGCCGACCATGGTCTCATAGTCCTCCTTGGTGAGGTAGCGAGGCAAATTGTAGGTAGCGCCGAGGTAGCCCACCTCCACCACCGTATCCCCCTCGGGAGAGGTTTCGGGGATCTCCACGGTATAGGTGCCCTCGTACAGCATGTTGACCACAATATTCGAAACAGCGCAGGTGCCGTCCCCGTGAGAATAGAATTCCAGGGTGTAGGGCACGTCGGGGGTCATGCCTTGGTAGCTCTCCAAAGCGGGCAGCTCGGGAGGGGTGGGGCCATTGTCCTCGGTCGCGGCCTCGGTCTCGGTATCTGCCACCGTCTCGGCGGTCGTGTCGGACACCGTAAGGTCGGACGTATCCCCCGCGATCTCACAAGCGGGCAGGATCAGCAAGGATGCCAGCAAAAGGGCAATCACAGCAAGGCGTTTGGTTTTCATAGTAAAGCTCCTTTCAAGGTCTTTCATGAACGATTATGGGAAAACCGCCCGATCAAGGGCATCGGAAATCCCGTCTACCCTATAAGACAGTAAAAAAAAGGAAACCTTTCGCGTTTTTTGATATTTTTTCATTTTTTTAAAATTCCGATTCAAAAGCCGTTCAAATCCGGACGTGACAGTTCAGGTTGTGTTTCAAATTGCTGTTTTACGGTGTGTTTAGAGATTGGGTAGGGGAGGGGCTTGCCCCTCCCGCCACACAAAAAAGCTTTTGTTATCTTATGTTTTTGCGGATTTCGGGAGGAGCAAGCCCCTCCCCTACCGCGAGATTTAACAGACCGATAAACCCAAATTTGAAGTTCCCCTCTCCAAAGCAGCACGACCGCACCCTTCCCTCCCGGGTTGGGTGCGGTTTTGCGTTGTAAAGATCAAGAAACCACCGTTCCGTCGGAGCAATGGACGGGGATGGTCAGCGTACCCTTGAAGATGGCCTTCCATTCCTCCACCGTCCCCTTATAGGTCAACGATGTCAGCGCGGTACAGCCATCGAAGGCTTTCTTGTGCATTGTAATCAAAGACGCAGGCAACACCATGGCCTCCAAAGACGTACAGCCGTAGAAAGTGTCGCCACCGATCTCCAACAGGCCATCCGGCAGGGAAATATCACGCAGGGATGTGCATCGGTAGAATATACGATCACTCAAAACCACCGAGGAGTCGGGATGGAAGGTCACCCGCTCCAAGGCGCTGCATCCAATAAACACCTCACTATCCACGCGAACGAGTGATGCCGGCAGAGTGACCTCCTTCAGCGAAGTGCAATTCCGGAAAGCACCATACTCAATGTCCTCAAGCCTGTCGTTCCATACAATTTCCTCCAAAGCGGTACAGCCGCTGAACGCCAAGTTTTCAATGGTGGTCAAGTAGGCAGGCAAGACAACGGAGCGCAGGGAAGCGCAACCGCTGAATATACCGGTAGTCAGTGTGTGTACGTTGCTTGGGATGTCGATTTCCACGAGACCGGAACCGGAAAACGCGGCAAAACCAATGTTACACAACCCATCAGGCAGATCGATGAAGGACAGAGCCGTACATTCCGAAAATATGCCAGTGGGAAGACCGGAAATATTAGCGGGGAGACGGACCGCCGTAAGGGAGGTACATCTCGAAAACATATAATCACCCATATACCCCTCAAACCACGTGTCGGGGAAAGAGAATTGTTCCAGGGAAGTGCATCCGTCGAAGGCTCGAATACCCAGGTGCGTCACGCTGTCGGGCAAGCGGATCTCCCGCAGGGAGGTACAGTCCATAAATGCATTATCTCCGACGGAAACCAGTCCCTCGGATATGCGGACTTCCTTCAGAGCGGTACAGCCGTTGAAGGCATCGCTGCCGATGGAAACAATTCCCTCGGGGAGCACCACAACAGAGAGCTCACTCTGATTCCGAAGAATCCCTTCTCCCAATGCGGTGACGGGCAAAATACCGTTCTCCTTGGTATAGGCCACGTTGGGCAGGATCAGCGTATCCCCGATCTCACCCGTCAGCCCCTCCAGCACGTAGCCGTCCGTACCGAGGGATACCGAGCAATTCAGCAGGGGATGAGCCCCCTCGATCATACCGCACACCGTGCAGTAGCCGTTCTCGCAGGTGTGATCCAGCAGTTCAGTGCCAATTTTGAACTTTTCCCGTCCGCAATTACGGCAGACGAAACGGTATCTGGCAACAGAGTAGCAGGTAGCCTCCCGCTCTACCGTCTCCTCGTAGTCGTGGCCGTCGGCGCAAGAATCCTCCGGCTCGGTAAACTCCTCCGGATCCCGCACCGTCACCTCATGAGACGTCTCGGTCTCGGGGCTCAGGAAGGGGAACAGCGACCCGAACAGATCTCCAAAGGGGTTGCCGGAGGGCGTCCCCGAGGGGGGCGTAAGACCGCCCTGTCCGATCAGATCATTCATGCCGCTGATCAGCCACACGTTCAATCCCACAGTCAAAGCAACAGCCGCCGCGACCACCATGGGAAGCCACTTCTTGAATCGCCTTTTGTTTTTCTTAGGCTCACCGATCGGGTCAGACAGGATCACCCCGCCCCCCGTCGCCTCGGAGCTTGCGGGGGCTTCAGCCTCGCGGTACAAAGCCGCCAGCCGCCGGGGCTCGGCCTCCAGCACGAGGTCGTCGCGAATGCGGCCGATAATGCCGTGGATCTGTTGCTCTCTCATAGCTTGTACCCCCTTTCGGTCAAATAGACCCGCAACCGCTCACGGGTGCGGTGCAGCTTCACCCACACAGTGTTCTCGCTCATGCCCTGCTCCTCGGCGATCTCGGCGGCGGAGAGGGAGTACCAGTAGCGCTGTACGAATACGATACGGTCTTCCTTGGACTGCTGATCCAGAAACTCGTTGAGCAGATCCCCCAGCACTCCGCCGTCATTCCCTGAATCCAAGACGGGAAAGCATGGCTCCAGCTCGGACAGGGACACCTCCAGGTCGCGGTTGCGCTTGGCGGAGTGAAGATCGCGGTGACGGTTGAGGGAAAGATTGCGAACGATGCGAGCCAAAAACAGCTTCAGGGAATTGGGGCGGGAGGGCGGTATGGAATTCCACGTCTTTAAGTAGGTATCATTCACGCACTCCTCTGCGTCGGGCTCGGAGTGGAGGATGTTCATGGATACCGCCGTGCAGTACGCGCCGTACTTGTCCGCCGTGTGACGGATGGCCTGCTCGTCACGGTCGAAGTATAGCTCAATGATGCGATCGTCTTCCATAGTCATCGGTTGTCTCCTTTCGGGGGTATCCCCATTATACCACAAATCTCGCTTTTTGTCAGCGAAAAACAGAATAACGGGTCAAATTTTCGGATGATCGGCGGTGAGCCTCTGCATCCCTCACCATATAAGACACGGTTTTTTGCCGAAACCTTACAGCGTTTTGAAAAAAATAAAAAAATTTTCAAGCCCAACCCAAAAACCGCCGCACCCCACCCGAAAACGGGAAGGATGCGACGGTTTGGCCGTGCATAAGGCGATCAGCGGCGGTTACACGGTGCCGTCGGTGCAAATGATCCGGTAGGTGACAGACTCGGAGGGGATATGCTTCCCGATAAACTCTGCCCATTCGGCAACGGTGCCGTTGTAGTGGATCTCGGACAGCCTGTTACAGCCGTTGAAAACACGTAAGCCCGCGTATTTCATGGTGGAGGGCAGGAAAACCTTGGTCAGAGCGGTACAGCCCAAAAAGGTGGCTTCCATCAATTGCGTACAGCCCTCGGGGATCCTGACCTCGGTGAGGGACGTGCCGCTGAAGGCATTATCTCCGATATAGGTCAGCGTGCTCGGAAGCTCTACCGATTTCAGGCTCGAGCCCGAAAACGCCAAATGCCCAATGGTGGTGACCCCCTCGGGAATCACCACTTGGGTGATTCGCCGCCCCCAGAAAGCATACTCTTCAATGGCGACGATACTGCCATCGTTCGGGATCACGGCGTCGCAGGTTCCTATGAGCACCGTCCCCGTGGCACGCTCAATGAGACAGCCGTCCTGCACGCGGTAGTAGAGGCCTCCCTCGGGCATGGTCAGCTCAGAGAAGGTGTTGCTGACCCCCAAGGCATACACACCGATGCCGGTCAGCTCGGCGGGGAGGCGGAGACTTTTCAACGCGCTGCAACCGCCCATGGCGCTGCTCCCAATGGCGGTCACGCCGTCGGGAATATAGAGCGAGCGGAGGGATGAGCAAAGGTAAAACGTATGGGTGGGAAGCTCGGTCAACCCCTCAGGAAGCGTGACCTCCTTGAGCCAATTACAGCCGATGAAGACCTCGGTTCCAAAGACAACCGTATGGGGAACGTCAGAGGCGGCGAAGTGCACCTCCGTCAAGGCGCAGTTTCGGAAGGCTCCATTGCCTACCTTGGTCACGGTGCCGGGAAAGGACAGCTTGCGCACGCCGCTGTCCTCAAATGCAACGCCACCCACGGAAGTCAACGCGGGAGGGATATCCAGCGCTGTCAGATTCTCGCATTGGTAGAAAGCTCCGGAGCCGATGACCGTGATGGAATCCGAGAGGAAGACCGACGTCAGGGCAGTACAGCGCATGAAGGTGTTGGCACCCAGCTCGGTGAGGTTGCCTTGGATCGCAGCCTTGGTCAGGGCAGTACAATCAACAAAGCAGTTGATCCCCATGCTCTCCAGAGTCGGCGGAAGCACGATCTCTGTCAGCGAAACGCATTTCGCGAAGCATTCCGATCCCATGCGTCTGAGCCCCTCGGACATACGCACCTTTGACAGAGCGGTGTTGCCCCGAAACGCGCCGTCCCCGATGACCTCCACGCTGTCGGGGAGAAATATCTCGGTGACAAGGATGCTGTCATCCAAGGCGTGTGCCCCAATGGTTCGGATCCCCTCGGGGATCACTACCCGCTTCACGGGCAAACGGTGCAGCTCAATGAGGCGAACCTCGGTCACGGGGACAAGGCCGTATTCCTCGCGGTAGCAGACGTTGGGCAGGATCAGATCCGTGCCACCCGGGATACCGTCATGGCCGTTGATGATCCCCTCGGGTTGACCGTTTTTGATCTTCACCTCTACCATACACCCGTCAAAGGCCCCTTCAATCAACCGACAGATCTGGCAAAAGCCGTCGCGGAAGACGTGCTCCCCCCGCAGGGCTTCCCGCGTGCTTCCGCATTGGGCGCACGTCAGCTCCACCGCCTCGTCGGTATAGCAGGCGGTGGGAGTAGGCTGGCTGCTCATCTCCCAGCAGTGCTCACCGTCGCAGAGCGTTTCGGTCGTTTCCTCGGGAGATGTAGAGCTTTCGGGCTCCCAAGCGGTGTCCTCCGCAGGCGGCTCGGTTGCGTTGAGGTCAAGGGAGGAGAGCAGGCCTCCGAGAAAACGATTCAGAAACGAGGCGTCCGTGTCCGAATCCC